>NZ_JBBGYS010000016.1:0-126211 GCF_037479595.1 Pseudomonas sp. MYb541
TGTAAGAGCGGAACCATAAGTAGCCGTTACCGAAGAAATGGATATGTACACAACCAGAAATTGCCCCCCACCCAATCCAAAATGAAGCTTTCATGACAAAAGTTCGGTAGTCCCCGGCCACTCCCGTCTCCTCTGTGTAACGCGCTTGAGCCCACCAGAACGTTGGGCTTTTCAGCCGCAAGCAGGATGCCAGGAGTGGGGCGATGGGAACTATGGAACGTTACTCGAAAGTGGGCATGCAGGAGCTCGACCAGCGCCTGTCAAAGATCGTCGAAGCGGCGCGCAAGAAGCCGGTGTCGGTCTATCGCTACGGCGCACCCTGGGTCTGGATCGTCTCCCAGGACGACTGGCAAGGCGCTCGCAAGGAAGTGTCCAGCTACATCCCGGCAGGCCACTCCCTGGTGCTGCTGCGCCCACAGATCGACGAAGTGCTCGACCAGCATCGCGACTGGCTCACCGCCGAACCCGCGATGTCGATCGCCCCGCACACCGTGCTGCAGATCCTCCTGCTGCAACTGCTGTACTCGGTGCCCAGCGAACAACAGCTGCACGAACAGCTGAACTACAACCTGTTGTTCCGCTGGTTCGTCGGCCTGGACCTCAATCAAAAGGTCTGGAGCATTCACGTACTGACCCGCGACATCGCCACGCTGCTCAACAACCCGCGTGCGGTGCAACTCATCCAGAAAATCATCGGTGACGTGTTTTGTGGCGCCTTGCTGCACATGCCGGAGTTCTCGTTGAACTTCGCCCTGTTGCACACCTGGCTGGCACGCCACGGCAGCACCTCGATCACCAGCAATTGAGCCAGCCGCACGCCGGGCGTCCGGCGATGGCGCACAAAATCAGACAGTCAGGGGGCGGTGTGGAGCATCTGTTCAAATTAACGTTGGCGCTGTGTTGCGTGACGCTGGGGAGCTTGGCGCAACCGGTGTTGGCCGAGGAGGAAGAGGGCGCGCGCAAGGTCGACGTCAACGAGTACTTCGTGCGCGGCAATACGGTGCTGGATGCGGCGACGATCGAGGAGGCGGTGTATCCGTTCCTGGGGCCGCAGAAGACCTTGGGCGATATCGAAGGCGCGCGCGATGCGTTGCAGAAGATCTACCAGTCGCGTGGCTACCAGTCGGTGTTTGTCGAGTTGCCGGAGCAGAAGGTCGATGACGGTATCGTCTATCTGCAGGTCAGCGAGACCAAGGTCGGCCGGGTGCGCGTGGTCGGTGCCAAGCACTATTCACCAGTGGAAATCCGCGAGCAGGTGCCGGCCCTGGAGGAGGGCGCGGTGCCGGACTTCGCCACGGTGCAAACCCAGTTGGCGGGCCTCAATCGCGGCGCTGGACGCCAGGTCACGCCGTTGGTACGCGAGGGCCAACGCCCCGGCACCATGGATGTGGATTTGCAGGTGGAAGACCAGAACCCCTGGCACGCCAGTATCGGCCTGAACAACGACTACAGCGCCGACACCGAAAAACTGCGCTCGGTGGCGACCCTGGGGTACGACAACCTTTGGCAACTGGGCCACAGCATTTCCCTGACCTACTTCACCGCGCCCCAGGACACCGAGAATGCCAAGGTCTGGTCGGGCTCTTACAGCGCCCCGCTCAACGAGCGCTGGACCTTGCAGTTCTCCGGTTACCAGTCCGACAGCAACATCGCCACCATCGGCGGCAGCAACGTGCTGGGCAAAGGGCATTCCTACGGCGTGTCGGCCATCTACAACCTGCCGGCGGCGGGCAACTGGGCCAACTCGTTCTCGTTTGGCGTGGACTTCAAGGACTTCGACGAACAGATGAAGTTCGGTTCCAGCAGCGACCAGGTGCCCCTCAAATATGCGCCGTTCACCTTGGGCTACAACGGCTTTCGCTATACCGAACAATCGCAATTGGGCCTGGGCTTGAACCTGGTAGTGGGCACTCGCGCCTTCTTCGGCTACGGCAGCGATGCCGAAGAGTTCGAATACAAACGCTACAAGGCCAGCGCCAGTTTTGCCGTGCTCAAGGGCGACCTGAATTACACCTACACCTTCGCCAACGACTGGCAGTCGGCAACCAAGGGCGGCTTCCAGCTGGCGTCGGGGCCGCTGGTGTCCAACGAGCAGTATTCCGCGGGCGGTGCCACGTCGGTGCGCGGCTACCTGGCGGCGGAGCGTACCGGGGATGAGGGGTACTTGCTCTCCCAGGAACTGCGCACGCCGTCCCTGGCCAAGTTCCTCGGCAGTTATGTGCAGGAGTGGCGCTTCTACGCGTTCGCCGAAGGTGCGCGCATGCGCCTGCACGATCCGCTGCCCGAGCAAGAAGATGAATACAGCCTGGCCAGTGTCGGCCTGGGCACCCGCGCCAGTTTGAGCAAATGGTTGTCCGGCAGCCTGGATTGGGGCTACCCGCTGCTTGATGGACCGAACACCCAGAAACAGGACTCGCGACTGCACTTCAGTGTGCAGGCGACTTTCTGACTTTTTCTTCCGGAGACTTCACCCATGCAACGCCTATTCCTGAGCCTGTTGATCTGCCTGGGCTTCACGCTCCCGGCCACCGCCCATGCCTGGTGGCAGGACGACTGGCACTACCGCAAACAGATTTCGGTGGACACCACCGCCCAAGGCGCCGCGATCAACCAGGCCCTGGGCCGTACCGCGTTGCTGGTGCGCTTGCACACCGGCAACTTCACCTTTGACGGGGTCAAGGATGACGGCGCCGACCTGCGTTTTGTGAGCGCCGATGACAAAACCGTGTTCAACCACCAGATCGAGAGCTTCGACCCGTTGATGGGCATGGCACTGATCTGGGTCGATGTGCCCAAGGTCGAAGGCGGTCAGCGTCAGGACCTGTGGATGTACTACGGCAACCAGAAGGCCCCGGCCACCGCCAACGGCCAACTGACGTTCGACCCGAACTACACCGCGCTCTACCATTTTGACGGGGCCAACGGCACACCCGCCCGCGACACCACGGCCTACGCCAACACCGCGTTGAACGCCACCGGTGCGAGCATCGACGGTGTGATCGGCCGTGCCTTGCAGTTTGCCGGTCAACCGCTGATGTTGCCGGCCAGCCCTTCGCTGCAACACGCTGCGGGTGGCGCGTTTACCTTCAGCGCCTGGCTGCGCCTGGATCAGGCCAGCGGCGAGCAAGTCGTTCTCGCCCGACGTGATGGCCCCCATAGCCTGCTGCTGGGGTTGAACCAAGGCATGCCGTTCGTGGACATCGACGGCCAGCGCGCCGTGTCGAACCAACCGCTGAACCCCGGCCAGTGGCAGCACCTGGCGTTCACCGCCGAAGGTGACAAGGTCACGCTGTATGTGAATGGCCGCGAGACTGCCACCCTGGCTGTTGCCTTGCCCGCGTTCAACTCCCAACTAGCCATTGGTGCCGATCTGCCGGAAGCGGGCACCACGCACCTGCCATTCGCCGGGGCCATCGATGAGTTGCGCCTGTCCAAGGTGGCGCGTCCGGCGGCACTGTTGCTGGCCGATGCCAACGCCCAGGGCGCCGAGTCGAAACTGGTGGCCTATGGCGTGGATGAAGAACAGTCCGGCTTCGGTTTCGGCAGCCTGGGCTTCTTGCTCAACGCGGTGCCGGTAGATGCCTGGGTGATCATCCTGGTGCTGGTGGCGATGATGTTCCAGTCGTGGGTCATCATGCTGCGCAAGAACCGCCAGGTCAGCCGCGTGAGCAGCGCCAATGAAGTGTTCCGCGAGCATTTCGCGCAGATTGGCACGCGACTGGAGATGTACGCAGACGACGCCCAACTGGCTGAGCGCCTGGCCCATTCTTCGCTGTGGCGCCTGTACCTGGTGGCGGTCAAAGAGATCCGCACCCGGCGTGCCCAGGGCGCCGACACCTCGTCGGTCTCGGCCGCCACCATCGAAGCCATCCGCTGCTCGATGGACGGCGTGCGCACCCGCGAAAACCAGGCGCTCAGTTCCAAGCTCTCGACCCTGTCCAACGCCATCGCCGGCGGCCCTTATATCGGCCTGCTCGGCACGGTGCTGGGGATCATGGTGGTGTTCCTCGGCACGGCCATGGCCGGTGATGTGAACATCAACGCGATTGCCCCCGGTATGGCGGCGGCATTGCTGGCCACGGCCATGGGCCTGTTTGTCGCGATCCCGGCGCTGTTTGGCTACAACCGCCTGATCACGCGCAACAAGGAAGTCAGCGCGGACATGCGTGTGTTTGTCGACGAGTTCATCACCCGCCTGGCGGAGATGCACGGCGAGAGCCAGCACAGTGAAGCCGCGCACCGTCGTGACCATCACGCCGCTGTTCCGGCCTGAGGAGATCTGCCATGGCTTCCGTAAATACCTCCCACGACGATGACGATGATGCCGCCGTCGACAGTATCAACATCACGCCCCTGGTGGACGTGCTGATGGTGGTGCTGGTGATGTTTATCCTCACCGCCACCGCTCAGGTCTCGGGCATCCAGATTCACTTGCCCAAGGCCAGCGCCTCGGTGTCGTTGTCGGAGGCCAAGACCAAGGCCATCTCCGTGAACGACGGTGGTCAGGTGTTTCTCGACGCCTACCCGGTGACCCTCGGCGAGCTGGAAGAACGCCTGCGCATCGAGAAAGCATTGAACCCGGATTTCCCGGTGATCGTGCGCGGCGATGCGATGGTGCAGTACCAGAAGGTGATCGAAGTGCTCGACCTGCTGCGTCGGCTGGAACTGTCCCAGGTCGGGTTGGTTACCGGCAAACCGAGTCAGGGCTGAGACATGACCGCACAGATCCCGATCGCGCCCTTGCCCGTTAAGAAGAAGCCGCCGTTGCGCCCGTTGAAGTGGGGCGCCGGCCTGTTGCTGGGCGCCGTGGCGGCCTGGTTCTTGTGGCAGTGGGCCAATGACATGAGTGGCGTGCGCCGTGAAGCGCCGAAGGTGCCGACGATTATCCCGCTGCCACCACCGCCACCGCCGCCGCCGGAAAAGCCCAAGGAACCTGAGCCCCAAGTCGAAGAAAAAATCCCGGAACCGGTGCCAAGCCCCGAACCCGAGGAGGTCAAGCCAGCCGAGGAAGCGCCGCCTTCGCCTAACGAAGACCTGGCCAACCCGATGCAGATCGACGGCGACGCACAGTCCGGCAACGACGGTTTCAACATCGGCGCCGGCAAGGGCGGCGGCATGGCCGGCAGTGGTGGCGGTGGGTTGGGAACGGGCACTTACAAGCAGTACCTGGCCGGCACTTATCAGCGACTGATGCGCGAAGACCCTGAACTGCGCAAGAAGGCGTTCTCGATACAGATAGACCTGTGGTTGGGCGCCGATGGCCAGGTCACCAAAGCCTTGGTGACCAAGTCCAGCGGGGATGCCGAGACCGACGCGCAGATGCTCGCCTTGATCCAGGCACCGCGTGCCACACAGAAGCCGCCGGCGTCGCTGACGCTGCCCATGCGCCTGTCGCTCAAGGGCCGGCGTCCGGATTGAACAAACCCTTTTTTACGGTTTTTTACAGGAGTTGCGTACACATGATTTCCCCCGTGAATCGACTGACCCTGGCGGTCGGCATGGTCATCGCGACCCTGGTCGGCCAGGCGGCTGCAGCCCCGGTCGCACCTTCGGAAAACGTCACCATCAACCTGATCCGCCTATTGGTGCAGCAAGGCGTGCTGACCCAGGACACCGCCAACGGCCTGATCGCCCAGGCCGAAAAAGAGGCCCAGCAGGCCCGCCAGGCCAATGCCGCGCCGGTGGTGGCCGCAGGCCCGGCCGCAGCGCCGGGTGACGTGCGTGTGCAGTACGTGCCGCAGGCGGTGAAGGATCAGATCCGTGATCAGGTCAAGGCCGAGGTCATGGCCACCGCCAAGCAGGAAAACTGGGCCCAGCCCAATACCTTCCCGGATTGGGTCTCGCGTATCAGCTTTGATGGCGATATCCGCCTGCGGGACGAGTCGCGCTATTTTTCGGGCAATAACAGCAACGAGATCGTCGACTACGCCAAGCTCAATGAAAGCGGCCCGTACGACACCAACAAAGACACCAACACCAAGCTGCCGCCGCTGCTCAACACCACCAAGGACCGCGAAAACCTGTTCCGCCTGCGCGCGCGCCTGGGCATGAAAGCCGTGCTGTCGCCGGAATGGACCGCCGGTATTCGCGTCGGCACCGGCTCCGACAACAACCCGGTGTCCACCACCCAGACCCTGGGCGGCGGCTTTGGCAAGAAAGACATCTGGCTCGATCAGGGCTACCTGAGCTGGAAGGCCACGCCGGACGTGACCCTCACTGCCGGGCGCTTCGCCAACCCGTTCTATTCCACTGACATGATGTATTCGGGCGACCTGAACTTCGACGGTATCGCCGCCAATTTCAACCATACGCTCAATAGCCAGTGGGGCCTGTTCGGCACCTTGGGTGCGTTTCCGGTGGAGTACACCTCTGACTCGGCCAGCAGCAACGGTTTCGACAAGGAAGACAGCGACACCAAGTGGCTGTTTGGTGGGCAGATCGGCGCCAACTGGAAGATCAACCGCGAAAACAGCCTGAAGGGCGCGCTGGCCTACTACCACTTTGACGATATCGAAGGTAAACGCTCCGGCGCTTGCCAGCCGTGGTCCGGCCAGCCGGCGTGTGACAGTGACGGCTCGCGCCTGGCCTTCATGCAAAAGGGCAACAGCGTGTTCCTGCTACGCGACATTACGCCGAATCCAGCCACCCCAGGCCTGACCCCGCAACCGCAGTTCGTCGGCCTGGCATCCAAGTTCGATGTGCTCGACCTGAACCTGGCCTGGGATGCCGAGCTGCCCAGCGATTTCAAGCTGCGCACCCAAGGCAACTTCATCCACAACCTGGCCTACGACAAGGGCGAGATGCTCAAGCGCAGCGAAGGCCAGATCGTCAACAACATCAACAGCAAGGGCCAGTTTGAAAGTGGCGGCAATGCGCTGATGGTGTCGTTCACCCTCGGCAGCGCGCTGGAAATGCGCAAACGCGGCGATTGGAACGTGCTGGCCGGCTACAAATACATCCAGCCTGACGCACTGCCTGACGGCTTCAACGATTCGTCGTTCCACCTGGGCGGCACTAACGCCAAGGGGTATTTCATTGGCGCCAACTACGGCATCGAAAAGAACATCTACGCCAGTGCGCGTTGGTTGAGCGCGTCCGAAGTGTATGGCGCGCCGTTCGAAGTCGATGTGATGCAACTGGAACTCAACACGCGCTTTTGATGCGCACGGAGATGCCACATGAACACGCGAATCTGCGGGCTATTGCTGCTGCTGGTCACCACCGGCGCGTCGGCTGAAGGCATGGAGGAGCGCCTGCGTACGCAACTGCGCAGCACCACCCAGCAATTGCAGGCCCTGCAAAGCGAACAGGCCCAGGCCAGCGCCGCGCGGATTGCGGCGGAAAACCAGGCCAAGCAGGCCCAGGCGCAAATCAAGCAGCTGACGACCGAACTCGCCCAGGTGCGTGGCGTGGCCGAGCAAATGGCCGGCCAGCAACAGAGCCTGCACAGTCAGGCTCAGGCCCAGGTGGCGGCCAGCAACGAGCAGATCGGCAAGTTCAAGAAGGCCTATGACGAACTGCTGGTGTTGGCCAAGGGCAAAGAGGCCGAGCGTGCACGCTTGCAGGCACAACTGAGCGAACGTGACACACAAGTGCAGCAATGTTCAGTCAAGAATCAACAGATGTACGGCGTGGCCCAGCAGTTGCTCGCGGCCTACGAAAAAATCGACGTGGCCGAGGTGATGAGTATTCGCCAGCCCTTCGCCAGCAGCGCGCGGGTCAAGTTCGAGGAACTGGCCCAGGGCTTTGGCGACGATTTGTACAAGAGCCGTTTCGATGCGCCCCAGGCAACCGCCAATCATTGATCGACAGGGAAGAAATCACCATGAACGAATTGATCTCCAGCGTCACTACCCAGAGCCTCACCGAACTGCTGCAGGAAGCCGGCTACCGCGTCAACCAGACCGAACAGAACGGCATCGTGCAATTGCTCAGCGCCAGCCAGGGCATCGGTTTTGCCGTGCGTTTCGGCAACCCGGCGGCGGAGCAGGGTAGCTATGTGGATTTCACCTACAGCTGTGCGCTGCGCATCCAGGGCGAATTGCCTGAAGGTCTGGCGCAGGTGTGGAACGCGTCGCGACGCTTTGCGCGGTTGTCGGTGCAGGGCGAGTTTTTGTTGATGGAAATGGACGTGGTGGTGGCGGGTGTCGGCGCCACGCACCTGCGCAGTCAGCTGGAGTTGTGGGATCGCCTGTTACAGGAATTTATCGTTTACCTGCGTGAATACAGCCAGCAGGCCGCGCAGTTGCAGGCTGAAGCCGAGGCGCCGGTATTGTGAAGAAACCAACCTTGATGGTCGGCGCGGGTGCGTTGGTCTTGCTGGTGGTGGCGGTGGGCTTGAGCCTGCGGCCGGGCAGTGACCCGGTGGCGGCGCAGCAACCGGCGCCGGTGATCAATCCTGTATCGGCCGGGCCGGCGGTGGCCCGCCTGGGCAATCAGCAGATCGACCTGACGGAACTGAAAACCGTGCTGGCCAGCCTGCCTGCCGAGTCCCGTGAGCAGTTGCGCGGTAACCGTGGTGCGTTGGAAACCTGGATTCGTTCACGTTTGGCGCAAAAGGCGGTGCTCGAACAGGCCGACGCCCAAGGCTGGCGCCAGCGCCCGGACGTGGAACAGCAGACCCGCGCCGCCGCCGAGCAGATCGTGTTTCGCGACTACATGCTCTCGGTCAGCCAGGTGCCGGCCGATTACCCCAGCGCGGCGGAGTTGCAGCAGGCCTACGACAGTGGCAAGGCGCAATGGGTGACGCCGCCATTGTACCGGGTGAGCCAGATTTTCCTGGCGACCAATGACCCGCAAACCGTCGACAACGTGCGCCGCCAGGCCCAGGAACTGAGCCGTCGTGCCCAGGCCGCGCCAGGTGATTTCGCGGCCCTGGCCACGCAGTTTTCCCAGGACACCGACTCCGCCGCGCGCGGCGGTGACTCGGGCATGCAACCCTTGCAACAACTGGTGCCGGAAGTGCGCAATGCCGTGTCGCGCCTCAAGGTCGGCGCCGTGTCGGACGTGGTGCAGAGCGCCGCGGGGTTTCATGTGCTCAAACTCACCGGCCAGCAACCGGCGCGTACTGCGACCCTCGACGAACTGCGCGAACGCCTGACCCAGGCCCTGCGTGTCCAGCGTCAGGAGCAGATCGCCAAGGCGTACCTCGAAGGCATGCTCAACACCGCAACCCTGAGTATCGACGGTGCCGAGCTGAACAAGGTGCTGGAGTAACCCGCGTCAACCCGCATTGGATGCACAGACCGACAAGACAGGGAGTCTCCCATGGCATTTCTAGAACCGTCCGCCCCCCAGGGACCGTCCTCTTATCGCGCCGCCACCGAGGGACGCAGCAGCTGGCTGGCCCTGGCCCATGAGATCGACCCGGAGGTGGCGCGCTACTTTCTGGTGAGCGCGCGCTGCGGTTGCTTCATGCAGGCGGCGCGCAGCTTGAATATCAAGGCGACGCTGTTGCGCAAGCGCCTGGCGCAGTTGGAAGAACATTTACGGCATTCGCTGTTCACCTACCAGGGCAATGGCCTGGTGCTCAGTCGCGATGGCCAGCAGTTGCAGGCCCAATTGATTGCCCTGGCCCATGAACGGCGCTTGCCGGTCACGGAGCAGCCGTTGATTCGGCTGGCAGTGGCCGAACCGATCCTGCACGACATCCTTGGCCGCGACCTGATCGCTTTGTTGCGCCGCAATGCCAGCGTGCGCCTGGAGATCATCTCCATCGACAGCCAGTTGTCGCTGCAAGCGGTGGATGTGGATGTGGTGCTGTGGCTGTCGGACACCGATGGCCCCGTGCCTGGTCCGAGCTTTGCCATCGAGCCGCCACAGGCCCTGGCGCGCCTACATTACTTGCCCCATATCGCCAAGCGTTATTCGCGGTTGACCACACGCCCGGACAGTGTCGAAGACCTCGACGACTACATGCTGGTGCAATGGCAGCCTGATGCGCAGGTGGGCGCGTTGCAGGCGTGGAACCGAGTGGTGCAGCAGCGCTTGGCGGCGGTGGTGCAGGTGCATGCGTATTCGCTGATGTTGGAGATGATTCGTTGCGGGGCGTGCATTGGGTTGCTGCCAGATTACATGAGCAGTTTTGACCGGGGCCTGGTGGCGTTGCCGGGGTTGTTGGCCGAGAGCATGCAGCGCCAGGTGTGGCTGGCGGTGAATGCGCAGGTGGCGGATGTGGAGGCGGTGCGGATGATTGTGGAGTTGATCATCGGCACCTTTGAAGGCCGACGCGAATGGTTTGATTAGCGTTGCAGAACGCCGCGAAAGGTCGCGCTCAAGGCACGCAATGTTTCCCGTGAGCGCACATCGGTGATGCGGCTGTGAAGTACCACCTCACTCACGGGCAAGGCGGGCAACCGGTATTGCTCACTCACTTCCACCGCACCTGCCGGCGCAACGCGATGGGCGAGGGCGGCGACGCCCAATCCGGCGCTGACGGCGGCGCCCACGGCCATGACACCGCCGCCAACGAACACTTCGGTCCAGTCGATGCGTGCCTCATCCAGTGCGCGTGTGGCCAAGTGGCGAACGCCGCAGGGCGCGGCCATTGTGGCCATGCGCAGGGGCGTGCCGGGGCTGTGTTGCCAGGTGGGGGCGGCGAACCAGCCGAAGCGTTCCACCGCCAGCACGTCGCCATCCTGGCGGTCGCCCTCGTTGCGCACGATCACGGCGTCAAGTTCGCTGCGGTCGAAGGCGGCGACCAGGTCGCGGGAGGAGGCGATGCGCACTTCAAGGATCACCAACGGATCGTAAGCGGCCAGGCGATTGAGCCAGGTCGGCAAGTCGGGGCCGGCCACGTGATCACTGATGCCGATCACCAGGCGTCGCGGCGCGTGGCTGTTCATATCGCCCAAGGCGCGTTCATGGGCATTGAGCAGGGCGCGGGCCGCTACGATGAATTGTTCGCCTTGGGGCGACAACCGCACATGGCGTGGCGTGCGCTCTAGCAGGCGATAGCCGAGGCGCTCTTCCAGGCGTTTGAGTTTGAGGCTGATCGCCGCCTGGGATGTGTCGAGGGCTTCGGCGGCGCGAGTGAAGCTGGCGAAATCGGCCACCAGCACGAAGGCCTGGACGGTGTCGATATCCAGCGGTTTGGGGACGTCAGTCATATTGGATCCTTATCGCACTTATATCGGTTGATATCTTGTTGAAATCATCGTCGCTGCGCAAGCTGAACACTCAACTTGCCCAGGAGTTTGTCCATGTTTGCCAAACAGTATTCACATCGCTTGCCTGCCGACTACGACATGGGCGTGATCCGCCGACGCGCCGCGCAATTGGGGCCGTTGTGGGATAACGCCGAGGGGTTGCTGTTCAAGGCGTTTATCGCCCAGGAGCGCGGGGGTAATGTGTATTCGTCGGTTTACCTCTGGGCCGACCCGCTGCAGGCGGCTGACTTCCTGCTGGGCGCGCGCTTTCAGAAGGTGCTCGACAGCTTTGGCCGCCCACATATCGAGAGCTGGTTGCCGTTGGACCTGCAACGTGGCCCGGCACAGGGCGCGTTGAGTTTGTATCGCGAGGAGTGGGGTTTGGCGCCAGGGGCGAATCGCGCCGCGATCTTGGCCGAGGAGAAACAGCGTAATCAGCAGGTGGCCGAGCGCAGTGACACGTTCGCAGTGTTCCTCGCGTTGGATGTGCAAGCGTGGCGGTTGGTGCGGTTTACGCTGTCCGCCAAGGCGCTGGACGCCGAATATCCTGGCGCGGGTTACGAGGTGCTTTATCTGGCACAAGGCGTTGCGCCCTAGCGAGAACTGCGCCAGTCTTGGTGGCCTCATCCTTGTCGTTGAAGCACTCTGTGATGCCGGCCACTCGTTTGACACTTATCTGCCATGCCGTGACTCTCCAGCAAAAAAAGGGGCGCTTTCCCGATGACGAGTCCGTTGCGATGGATTGGCGAAATGCGGGTTTGTCCCTTGCCGGCCGCTACAAGAAAAACCTGCGCTTATTGTGCGGTCCCGAGGCGCGTACCCGACAGACAGCAGGTATGTTCGGCACGCATCCCCAAGTCGAAAAAGCCTTGCGCGATGCTGACTTTGGTCGGTGGAAGGGCAAGGACATCGACGCAATAGATCGCAACGAGTTGATGGATTGGCTTGGCAACAGCGCCAGTGCCTCGCATGGCGGCGAATCCGTGGACCAAGTCTGCGCACGAGTAGGCCGTTGGATGAAATCCCTCGAAACCCAACCCGGCCATGTCGTGGCCATCACCCATCCCTTCGTGATCCGTGCGGCAATGCTGTACGTCATGGAATTTCCGCTCTCGATGTTCTACCTGATCGACGTCGAACCGTTGTCCGCCACTGAGCTGCGCTTCAACGACGTCTGGCGACTGCGCCTGGAAACTCACGCCTAGCCGCCCGAACATGGCAAAATCCACGCCCCGCAATGAGAGCAACCCATGAAACGCATCCTGATCATCGGCATTGGCGCCGGCAACCCTGACTACATCACGATGCAGGCCGTGAAGGCGCTCAACCGCACCGACGTGTTTTTCCTGATGGACAAGGGCCAGAGCAAAGACAAGTTGATCGACCTGCGTCGCGAGATCTGCGAGACCTACATCACCGAGCCTGGCTACCGTTTCGTCGAGGCCAGTTGCCCCGAGCGAGTGCGCGGCGAGATCGACTACACCACCGCCGTGCAGGACCTCAACCGCGACAAGCAGCAGACCTTCGAACGCATGATCAACGAAGAAATGGCTGACGGTGAAGTGGGCGCGTTCCTCGCCTGGGGCGACCCTGCGCTGTACGACAGCACCATCCGCATCTTGCAGGCGATTCTTGTCAGTGGCCGCAGTGAGTTCGAGTTCGAAGTGATCCCGGGCATTACCAGTGTGCAAGCCTTGGCTGCCCAGCACAAAGTGCCGCTGAACCGTATTGGCAAGTCCGTTGAGATCACTACCGGGCGCCGTTTGGCGGCGGGGCAGGCGAGTGATGCCGACACGTTGGTCGTAATGCTCGACGCCGAAGACTCCTACCGCAGCGTGGCGGACCAGGACTTGGAGATCTATTGGGGCGCCTACCTGGGCACGCCGGATGAGATACTGATCAGCGGCAAAGTCAGCGAAGTCGCAGAAGAAATCGAACGGGTGCGCAAGGCGGCGCGCCTGGAAAATGGCTGGATCATGGACACTTATCTTTTACGCAAACCTTGAGGTAACGTCCCATGCTCAAACTGTTTGCCCTGGCACTTACCCTCGTGGCCGGCACCGCCCATGCCGACGACACGCTGCACACCGATTTGCCGCTGTCGTATCTGGAACAAACCCAGGGCGACGCGCGCAACCAGCCGCTGGTGATTTTCCTGCACGGGTTTGGCAGTAACGAGGAGGACTTGTTCGGCATCAAGGACGCGCTGCCCTCTACCTGGACGTACCTGTCGGCTCGTGCACCTATGCCGGTGGACCCGCACGGCTATCGCTGGTTTACCAAAACGCCCGGTGACGGCGATTACGACGGCGAAACCGCCGACCTGCAACGCAGCGCCCAGTTGATCGAAGACTTTGTCGGCAAAGCCACCGCCAAATATCACACCCAGCCGGATCGGGTGTTCCTGGTGGGTTTCAGCCAGGGGGCGATCATGTCCTACGAGGTGGGCCTGCGCCGGCCGGAACTGCTGCGCGGCATTGCGGCGTTGAGCGGCAGCGTGCTGCCGGTACTCAAGGCTGAACTGAAGCCGGATGCGTCATTGGGCAAATTGGCGATTTTTATCGGCCATGGCACCTTGGACCAGGCACTGCCCTATGTGTCGGGGACGCGGGCGAATGAGGTGTTGACGGGGTTGGGGTTGAAGCCGGAGTTTCATGGGTATCCAGGCATGCCGCATACCATCAGCGAGGCGGAAGTGCAGGACCTGAAAGCCTGGCTGGAAAAAAGCCTGGACTGAACGCGGTCAAAATAGGTGGGAGCTGGCTTGCCTGCGATAGCGATTGATCAGTCGACAACCCTATTGACTGATGCACCGCTATCGCAGGCAAGCCAGCTCCCACATTAGAGTTGAGTTGCTTGGGAGATCAGGTTATTTGCCGCCGGTAATCTGCTTTACCAACGCCGCATGCCCCTTGGCATCATCCGCCCGCGAAATCGCCTGGATCACCAGCAGGTGATTACCCGAACCACCGAGGAACGTGGAGTTCAGCGTTTTGCCGCCGCCTTGAGTGGCGGTGCTGTCCACCTGGCGCAGGCCGAGGCCTTTGAACGTCAGTTTCTTCTCGCTCTGTTTCTTGAAGTCAGGCAGTGCTGCGCTCTGGTCCTTGACGAACCCGGCCACGGCGCCGTCCAGGAATTGCGCGTCGTTGTCGCTGATGGTTACTCCATCGTTACGCACGGTTTCGGCGACGATCACCACACTTTTAGTGGTCTGGTTGGCATACATCGTACCCTGGGTGTCAGCGGTGCCATCCTCGGCCTTGCCAGCCGGCAGGGTGTCGGCGGCGTAGGCTTTGGGCAGGTTGAAGGTGAACTTGCCACCCAAGGTGGAGATGGTTTGCGTGGTCGGCTTGGACGCGGCGAATGCGCTGCCGGCAGTCAATGCGAGGGCCAGCAGGACGGCAGTCTTGGTGAAAGTGGCCATGAAGCGCTCCAGGGGTGAACGAAATTGCGCCGTATTCTGTCAGAATTTTCGCAAAATCGTTCATCCATAGACTCACACCTTGTCGGACTCTTCCTCGAGTCGGTCCATCTCAAATAGCCGCGCCAGTTCTGCCCGGGCTTCCTGGGCGGTTTGCATCACTTTGGCGGCGTCGTCGTACACCGCATGTTGCGCGGCCAGCACTTGCAGGTCGTGGTTCTTGAAGCGGGTGATGCGCGCATCGGCCTGGGCCTGGCTCAAACCCAGGCCTACCAACGTGCGGCGGCTCATTTCCAGGCTGGAGTAGAAGGTCTCGCGAATCGGTGACGCGTCCAGGTCCACCAGGCGGTGCACGTGTTGGCGGTTACGTGCGCGGGCGATGATCTTCATGTGCGGGTAGAGGTTGCGCACCAGTTCGGCGGTCTTGATGTTGATCTCCGGGTCGTCCATGGCGATCACGAAGAACTCCGCCTGGTCGACTTTGGCTGCATGCAGAATCTCGGGGCGTTGCGGGTCGCCGTAGAACACCGGCATGCCGCCGAAGCTGCGGGTCAGCTCGATGGTTTCCACTGAGGTGTCCAGGGCAATGAACGAGATGTTTTGCGCGCGCAGGATCCGCGCGACGATCTGGCCCATACGGCCCATGCCGGCGATGACCACGCGGGGCGCGTCGCTTTCGATGGTGCGGTATTCCTCGGGCACTTCCACCGGCTTGACCTTGGGCTTGAACAGCTTTGGGCACACCAGCAACAGCAGCGGCGTAACAGCCATGGAGAGGGTGATGGTCAGGACCAGGATGTCGTACAGGTGCGGTTCGAACAGACCTTGATCACGGCCGATCTTGAATACCACGAAGGCGAATTCGCCACCTGCCGCCAGCACCACGCCCAGGCGCAGGGCGCTTTCGCGATTGAGGTCGCCCACCAGCCGGCCCACAGCGTAGAGCAAAGGCAGCTTCAAGCCGATCAGCAGCAGCGTCAGGCCGATCACCACCAGCGGCGAGCTGAGCAACAGGCTGAGGTTGGCACCCATGCCCACGCTGATAAAGAACAGGCCCAGCAGCAGGCCCTTGAACGGTTCGATCTGGGATTCCAGTTCGTGGCGGTATTCCGAGTCCGCCAGCAGCAGGCCGGCGAGGAAGGCGCCGAGGGCCATGGACACGCCCACCAGTTCCATCAACCAGGCCGTGCCAATCACCACCAGCAGTGCGGTGGCGGTGGACACTTCGCGCAGCCCGGTCTTGGCAACGATGCGGAACACCGGCCGCAACAGGTAGCGTCCGCCGATGATCACCACCGCGATGCTGCCGAGAATTTGCAACACATGCTGCAGGCCCTGGGCTTCGGTGGTCGGGTGATCGCTGCCGGCCAGCAGCGGCACCATGGCGATCAGCGGGATAGCAGCGATGTCCTGAAACAGCAGAATCGCAAAGGCCAGGCGGCCGTGAGGCTGGTTCAGCTCCTTGCGCTCGGCCAGGCTTTGCAGGCCAAACGCGGTGGACGACAGCGCCAGGCCCAGACCGAGCACGATCGCACTGTTCCACGACTGGCCAAACAGCCACAACGCCACCACGCCCATCACCAGGCCCGTCAGCAGCACCTGCGCCAGACCGACGCCGAACACCGCCTTGCGCATCACCCACAACCGCTTGGGCGACAGTTCGAGACCGATGATGAACAACAGCAACACCACGCCCAGCTCGGAAAATTGCGCGACGCTTTGCGGATTGCCCACCAAACCCAGCACCGACGGGCCGATAATCACACCAGCGAACAGATAGCCCAGCACCGCGCCCAGTTGCAGGCGTTTGGCCAGGGGCACGGTCAGCACGGCGGCGAGCAGGAACACCACAGCTGCTTGTAACAGGTTGCCTTCATGGGGCATTGCGAACTCCAGGATCTCTAAAACCAATCAACAGGGGGGTATTAGAGCGCTTTTTACATTTCGAAAATTGTGTTTTTGAGCGGGGTGGGTAGAGACTCAGGTAAAACGCTTTTTGACAGGTTGAATTTTTTATTCCTTTGGTGGAATATTTTGTGAGGTAGAATTCTGGTTGGGAGGGCCGTCACCATGGCTAAGAAATTCGCTGAACTGCAAGCGCGCATGACGCCGCAATCCCGTGCCGAAGCCAAGCTGTTGTTCCAGCAGCACCTGCAGGAAATGCCACTGCATGAGCTGCGCAAAGCCCAGCAGTTAAGCCAGGCGAGCCTGGCTAAAGCACTGAACATCAACCAGGCGGCCGTCTCCAAGATGGAGCGGCGCACCGACATGTACATCAGCACGTTGCGCGACTATATCCGCGCGATGGGCGGCGAGTTGGAGATTATTGCCACGTTTCCCGATGGTCAGGTCAAGATCGACAATTTCGCCTGCTGAAAGCGGTTGCAGCTATCCAGAAGGTCATCCTTGTGAACCAACTTCTCGCCATGCGTGCCTTTGTTCGCGTCGTCGAAACCAGCTCATTCAGTCGTGCATCCGACCAGTTGGCGCTGCCGCGCTCCACCGTGAGCAAGCTGATCACCGACCTTGAGAAGCACCTCGGCATCAAGCTGATGCACCGCACCACACGGGCTCTGGCGCCAACGTCCGAGGGGTTGGAGTATTACCAACATGCCCGGCGGCTGGTCGCAGAATTGGACGAAGTGGATAGCGCCATCCGCGGGCAAGTCCTCAAGCCCGGCGGGCATCTGCGGGTGGATGCGCCTGCGTCGTTTGCCAATTGCCTGCTGATTCCGGCGCTGGTGGATTTTCATCGCGAGTATCCCGATATCACCATTGCCTTGGGTATCAGTGATCGTTCGGTGAATATTGTGGGGGAAGGGGTGGACTGCGTGATCCGCGCCGGCAAGTTGGATGACATGGCGATGATCGGGCGCAAGGTGACCGACCTGGAGTATTTGACCTGCGCGGCCCCTGATTACCTGGAGCGCCGAGGTGTGCCGCTTTCCCCGGAGGATCTGGCGCACAACCATCTCAAGGCCGGCTATTTTTTTGCCGGATCCGGTAAGGCGGAGCCACTGATTTTCGAGCAGGGCGACAGGCGCATCGAAGTGGGCGATTGCGCCTATTCCACCAATGAAGGTAACGGCCTCAAGGAAATGCTGCTCGCCGGCTTGGGCGTCGGGCAGCATTTCAAAGCCATCGTTCAGTACTACGTGGACAACGGCCAATTGGTCAGTGTGCTGCCGCAGTGGTCGCGTCCAGCCACGCCGCTGCACATCCTCTATCCACCCAATCGTCACCAGAGCGCGCGGCTCAAGGTGTTTGTCGAATGGGTGATCCGCAGGTTCGGGGTCAGGGAATAATCGCGGTCACGCGGATTTCCACGCGCATGGTCGGCAGGCCCAGGGCCTCGACGCCGACTTGCGTCCAGATCGGCGCATGGTGGGGCATGTACTGGCGGTAGTGTTTGACCATCGCTTCGTTGACTTCGGGCGGGAAACCGCCGACGTGGTAGGAGTTGACGTGAGTCACGTGCTCCCAACTGGCGCCGGCAGTAGCAAGGGTGCGTTCCAGGTTGTGGAACGCCTGGGCGATCTCGTCGACCAGGGCGGCGGGGATCTTGAACTCATCGTCCCAGCCCCCTTGGCCTGAGGTTTCCACGCGATTACCGATTTTTACCGCCTGCGAGTAATGCAGGTGCTCGCGCATGTAATCGCCGTAGCCGGGAGTGACAAAAAATTCAGGCGTGCTCATGGTATTTCCTTCGGTTCAGTACAGGACTGGACCCAAGCTAAAGCACTCAATACACGAACAAAATACCGAATTTATGCCATGACTATCTATCCATGTGGACAATCGGCTGCGGTTCCACGGGCGCGAGGTTGGCTGGCCTGCGGTACAGGCCTACAGCCAGCCCGACGATGATGATCCCGATAGAAATCAGGTTCGGCGTGGAAATGCGCTCATCCAGAATCAGCATCGAACTGGTGATACCGAACACCGGAATCAACAACGACAGCGGCGCCACGGTGGATACCGGGTACAGCTTGAGCAACGAGTTCCAGCCCCAGTAGGCAAAGTGCGTGGCCAGGTACACCTGGAACAGGATCGACAAAACCGCCGTCAGGTCGAGGCTGGCCTGCAAACCTTCGAACGCGGCGCTACCGTGCATCAACCAGGCCGTGAGGAACAGTGGGATCGGCGGGATCAGGCTGGCCCACACCATGAACGAGAAGATCTCCTTCACCCCGGATTTCTTGATGATCACGTTGCCCACGCTCCAGGCCACCGCGCTGAGCACGATCAGCATGACGCCCAGCACCGCGTGGTTACCTTCCTGGGTGGAGATGATTCCCGCCAGGCCGATCAAGGCCAGCACGGCGCCGAGCATCTGCGCGCCACGGATCTTTTCCTTGAACAGCAAAAAGCCCCAGCCCATGGTGAAGAACACGCTGAGTTGAATGATCAATGAGGCAATACCGGGGCTCACGCCCACCTGGATGCCATAGTTGATCACGCCCCACATGCCCAGCCCGAAGATGAAGCCATAGGCCGCCACGTAGCTGAACTTGACGGCGGGACGCTTGATAAAGAACACCAGCGGCAGGGCGGCAAGGGCGAAGCGGATACCCGTGAGTACAAACGGGTCGATGGCGCGCAGGCCGAGTTTGGTGATGGGGAAGTTGACGCCCCATACCAGGGTGACGAGCACGGCAAGAGACAGATGTTTTTTCAGCATGGACCCTCCTTGGGTCAGGCGGCACACCGCGATCGCGAGGTGCCGCCGGGAAGTCAGTTCAAGGCGAAGCGTTTTTGCATCAGGCACAGCCCGGCGATTTCCATCAGCAGGTTGTCTGCCGAAGCGCGTTGGGCGGTGGACAAGCTTGGCAGGGTTGCCAGCAAGGCGCGTACTTTACGCGGGTCGAAGAACGGTACGTTACTCAATGCCGGGCCGCTCAACACGTCGTTGATCATTTCATACAGCTTCGATTGCGGGCTTTCGGATGCCGGCGGGGCGCGGAAGTACTGCTTCTTGCGGTCCAGCACAGCCTGGGGCACGTAAGGGCGCATGGCTTCGCGCAACGCGTATTTCTCGGTGGCGCCGCGCACTTTCATGTTCACTGGCAGGCGGCACGCGGCCTCAATCACTTGGTGATCGAGCAGCGGTGGTCGACCTTCCAGGCTGCCGGCCATTTCCATGCGGTCGCCCAGGGAGGTGAGCACCACGTTGGGCAGGCTGGACTTGGCCACCATATACAGGGAACGGTTGACCGGCTCCCAGCCGTTGAGCGCCCGTGGGCTCAGGCGATCGTAGAACTCGCGATAGGCATCGGTATTGCTGAAACGCTCACGGAAGTCATCGCTGTACAACTGCGCCAGGGGGCCGAACAGCGCCGACTGGGTTTGCAGCCAGGACACGCCATGGCCCAGTTCGTCCTGCACCCATTTCACATCATTTTTGCCGCCGGGCAGGTAGCGATCTTCGCTGGCATGCAGGCGTCGGGTGAGTTCGGCGATCGCCGTCGGGTCCTGGTTTTCGTGGTTGTACAACACCATGTCGCGACGATAGTGCGGGTAGCCGCCGAAGACTTCGTCGGCACCTTCACCAGTGAGTACGGCGCGCATGCCCTGGTTCTGCACGTATTTGCACAGCAGGTACTTGGCCACGCTGTGAGCGTTGGCGAAGGGCATTTCGGCGTGCCACAGGGCATTTTCGAAGTTGTCCGCCATGTCGGAGGAGTTCACCGACAGCACATTGAGGTGGGCACGGTTATGCCGTGCGGCCACTTCGGCGTACTGGCGTTCGTCGTAGGCCTGCTCGCCTTCGAACGACAAGTGAAACGCCTGCAATGGCTGGCCGGTCAGCTCGGTGGCGATGCCGAGCATGGCCGACGAGTCGAGACCGCCACTCAGGCACACACCGACCGGTACATCGGCATGCAGGCGCAGGCGTACGGACTCTTCGATGGTGTTGCGCAGGGACTCGATCATCTCGGCTTCACTGCGCTGTTCGGTGGCTTGGGCATCCGGGAAGTCCCAGTCCCAGTACTGTTCGGTTTGCAGGCCGCTTTCATCGGCGATGATCCAGCAACCTGGTTTCACGCTGCGAATATTGTTGAACACAGTCCGGTCGCGCAGGATGAAACCGCGGTTGGCGTAGGCTTCGTGGTCCCACTGCGCGGGTACACCGGCTGCTAGCAAGGCTTTGATTTCGGAGGCGAAGTACCAGGCACCTTCATGCTCGGTGTAGTACAGCGGCTTGACGCCCACCCGGTCACGCACGGCAAACAGCTTTTTGCGCAGCCGATCGAAGATCAGGATGGTGAACTCGCCGCGCAGTTGCTTGAGGCCGCGTACGCCATGGCGGCGGTACAGGTGCATGGCGATTTCGCTGTCGGACGAGGTCTTGAAGCGGCAACCATCGCTCTCCAGTTCGGCGCGGATGCGTTGATAGTCATAGAACTCGCCGTTGACCATCATCACCAAGTCGCCTTCGTCGGCCACGATAGGCTGGGTGCCGTTACCCAGGCCGACCAGTCCCAGGCGCACATAGCCAAAGGCGGCCTGGCCTTGGGGGTCGAACCATTGGCTGGAGCTGTCCGGGCCGCGATGATGGATTGCACGCAGGGCGGCATCGAACATGTTCGGGTTGAACGCACGAGGTTGTTTGGCAAAGACGCCAATGTATCCACACATGACAATTACTCTATTGAATTTGTATTGATCAGCAGCACGCTGGTTTCAAACGGTGGTGACCGGTTCGCTCATCGCTGGCAGCTCAGGCAGCACCGCGTCGGGGTGTATGCCAATGGAGCTGAGGATCTCGGGCATGGCCGAGTAGTCCGCTTCGCCGGTCTCGGTAAATTGAGTCGGTAGTAGCAGCGATTGGTCGCCGAACACTTCGAGCAGTTGCGGCAGGATGATTCGCCACGCCGAAATCTCGCGCATCGGGAAGATCCGGATGGAGTTGGCGATGCCGCGGGTGAACAAGGCGGTTTGCTGCGCGGTGAAGTCTCCGACCACCTGCTGCACGAACAGCGGGAAGATGTGCTTGTGCACCAGCTCGTCTTTTTTGTGCAGGGCCACCACATGGCGAAACACCGGTTGGATCTCCGGCGCGTCGCTGAGGTCGGCCAGGTAGTCGCTGATAAACGTTTCCGAGACCAGCGAGAAGGCCAGGCGGTAGATCTTGAAATCCGCTTCGGACAAGGTGGCCTGGGCCTGGTTCAGGTGGCGGGTCAGTTCCAGCTCCGGCCATTTGATGCGCATGCCACGCTGGGTAATTGCCAGCTCACACATGTTGATCGAAAACAGCGTGTGATAAGCCTCATCCGCCAGGGTTTCGGAAATCGTCGCGGCGCTGGCGGAGCTCAGGCGCGGGCCCAACTGCAGCAGGTCGATGCAGGACGGGCAAATGATTTCGGTTTCGATGGCGATGGTTTTCTGGTTATAGATCACCCAGCCGGCCGACAGGATCAGCAGTTTCAGGGCGTGGGGGTAGTGCTGGTAATGCGGATCATGGGCGAAAGGTAACAGGGCCTCGAGAAAGTCCGGCGCCTGCAGGTCAAGCTGGATATCCGGCCGTTGGGAATCGAGCTTGATCTGTGCGCGTTTGTGCCAGCTGCGTTCGATTTTGATCAATCGTTCATCGGTCGCGTCATTGCTGCGATAAAGATCGTCTTGAGTGCTGTGCTGAAACATGGTTTCACCGGGTTGATAGTGAGTTGTGAAGGCCATCCATGGTTTGCCGAGGTGCGCTCGGCAACGTTCACGACCGGGAGTTACACCGCTGGCGCGGTCTGGATCTTGTCCTTCTTGCGATCCAGGAAGTCCGCCAGGCGATCCTGTGTGCGGATGTCCGAAGACACCACGGCAGCAATCAAGGCTTCCGTCATCAGGCCGTCCTGCTGGCTTTGATCGACAATGCGCGGCAGCACGTGGGTTACCGCGTAGTTGGTCATGGGCAGGTTGCCGGCGATCTTGTGCGCCAACTCGGTGGCCTTGAGTACCGCCTGGCCGACCGGCACCAGGTACTGGGCTACGCCGCGCTCATAGCTTTCCTTGGCGTAGAGCGTGCGGCCGGTGAGCATCATGTCGGTCATCAGGGCGATGCCGGCGATGCGTGGGAAGCGCACCGAGGCGCCGACGCCGACGTACAGGCCACGCATCGCCTCGGGCAGCGAGAAGAAGGCGCTGTCATCCACCACGCGCAGGCTGCAGGCCGTGGCGATTTCCAGGCCACCACCGATGGCGGCACCGGTAATGGCGGCGACGACGGGCACCTTGCCGAACTGGATCAGTTCAAAGGTTTTGTGCCATTCGCGGAAGGCCTGGACGTTGTCGATGACCGATTGGTCGCGGATCTCCGACAAGTCCAGCCCCGTGCAGAAATGCTGGCTGGTGCTGTAGAGCACGGCGGCACCAATGCCTTCAGGCATATTGGTGAAGGTATCGCGCAGTTCGTGCATGACTTCCAGAGACATGGCGTTTCGCTTCTGCGGGCGGTTGAGACCCACCATCAGAACGGCGCCGTCTACTCGTACGTCCAAGTAGTTTTTGACACTCATTTTCCGAATATCCCTTCGAGATGAACCCAACTTGGGGAGCGACGATTCTAGGTGGCAGAGTAGTGGCCCGCTTGCTATGTCAGGTCATACTTTGACAAAATCGGGCCATGCCGCCGACCTTCACTTATTCCCCGTACGAACCCGACAGCCCCGAAGCGGTGGTGACGCTGCGCGAGTACCCGTCCGGCACGGTGTTTCCACGGCATACCCATCGCCGTGGGCAGTTCGCTTATGCGTCCACTGGTGCGCTGAAAATGTTCACTGACCTTGGTAACTGGGTCGTACCGCCGCAGCGCGCGATCTGGGTGCCAGGCGGCGTCTCCCATGAGATGCACATGCGAGGTGATGTGGTGATGCTCAATACTTACCTGGACGACGACGCGGCCCGGCGCGCAGGGTTGCAGGACTATTGCCAGGTATTTGGCGTCTCGCCGCTGTTGCGCCATCTCCTGGAAGCGGCGCTGGCGATTGGGCCATCGGCCTCGCCCAGTGTTCGCGATCGCTGCGTGCTGACCCTGTTGATCGATGAAATCGGCGCCATGCCCGAGTTGCCCCTCAGTGCGCCGTTGCCCTCCGAAGCACGTCTGGCCCGTTCTTGTCAGCGCTTTCTCGAAGCCCCGACGCAGAAGATCTCCATCTGCGAGATGGCCGACTGGTCGAGCATGAGCCGACGCACCTTCACTCGTAACTTCCGTGAATGCACGGGCATGACCTTTGTGTCCTGGCGCCAGCAGGTTTGCCTGTTGGAGGCGACGGCGCGGCTCAGTCATGGCTCGTCCATCACCGATGTGGCGTTCGAGTTGGGGTTCAGCAGTTCCAGCGCGTTCACTTCGGTATTCCGCCGCAATCTGGGCGATTCACCGGCGCGCTACCTGGCCAAGTCCAAGGCCGCCTCCCTGTTCTGAAAGGACGAAGAGGCCAATGCGGTGCATTTTCCCCCAGCGGTACGACGTTGAACCCCGCCCTTTGTTACTATCGCCGTCCCTTGTCACCAGGAGTCATTGCCCCATGCAGCACCAGTGGGATGAAATGCACCGCACCCGCAAGCCCACGTTCTTGATGTGTGGTGAGCCCCAGGGCGATGTGCTTAATCTCTATGTCCACGGTTATTCGGCGTTCTTCAACCGACAACAGCTGGGCAGCTTCAAGGCGCAGTTGGCGGGCGTCGAAGGCTCCACCAACCTGATGCTGTTCTGGCCGGCGGGGCATTTCCTGGAGAACCTGTTTGCACCGTTCAAGGATGTGATCGGCGCAATGCTTGGCGGCGGCAGCCTGGGCGCGGCGACTGTCGGGGTGGGCAAGGCAATTGCGTATTTCCTCGATCACTACAAAAGCGTCGAGGCACGGGTAGACGAGGTCGCCAGGAGCTTGCTGCCCGAATTGGCCAATTACCTGCACGGCGAGTCCCTGGCAGTCCGGCGTATCAACCTGATTGGCCATTCCCTTGGCGCACGCATTCTGGTCAAAAGCCTGCTCGCCAATCCCGAGACCGCCCGTGAACTGCCATTGGACAATCTGCTGTTGATGGGCGGGGCGATCTGCACGTCGAGTCCGTGGGATGATGTATCGGCGCCGCTCAACGGGCGCGTGATCAATTGCCACTCCAGCAAAGACTGGGCGCTGGCCCTGAAACCGGATACCGAGCGTTGCATCGGCCGCTATGCGATCCCGGTGACGCCGGCGCTCAAGGCCAAGGTCACCAACGTGCACTTGGCGACCTTCGATCATGCCGCCTACTGGCCTCAGTTGCAGACGGTGGTGCAGTACACCGACCTGTTGCACGAGCGGCGCGGCATGATCCGCTCCGACCAGCGCAGCCCGCAGGTGCGTTTTGCCGAAGAGGACGCGGAGCTGTTTCCGGCGCTGGTGCAGGCGCGGCCCGAGGAGTTGAAGTTTCTCGCTGAACTGATGGCGCAAAAGCGCAGTGCGACTATCGACGCCACAGTGCGCGAGCCGCTCAAGCTGGCCATCGAGTTGCAGCGCATGGGCGGCGATACCTTTATGAACCTGGCCCGTGGCCACGGCGTGAGTTACCGCCAGATCGCCGAAGATGTGGTGCAGCGGCTGGGTATCAAGTTCGATGAGCCGCTCAATACCGTCGAATTGGCCGACCTTGAAGCCCAGGTCGCCGAAAAGCTCATCGAGCAGTACAAGGACAAACTCAGCAACGCCGATCGCCAGGTGTTCGACGCCGAACTCAAGGCCGCCGCGCAAAAGGAGCAGGGCTTGTTCAACCGTTTCGATGTCGGCCGATCGGCGACCACCGCGTTGAGCGGCACGGCGCTCGCCGGGTTGACCGGTTTTATCCTGCGTCGTGGCGCGGCCACGGCCATCCCGGTAGTGGGCCAGGCACTGGCCGCAGCGATGCTGCTGGTGAGCGGGGTCCGGGCGTTTTCCGGCCCGGCGTATTCAATCACCACCCTGGCGGTGCTTGTGATAGGTGTGATCCGCCAGCGCATGGAGCGTGAAGCGTTGAACCAGGAGATGGACCTGGTGGTGCAAGTGGTCGAAGCGTTCGACTTGCCGCGGGAGACGGTGATGCGCACGGTCGCATCCGACTGATAAGCTGCGTCTCTATCGAGTGTGTTTGCCTGGGATACCGCGTGAAACTCAGCCTGCCAAAAATCGCTACCGCCCCGTTCTGCCCGCCGGAAGTGGCCGGTTCTGTTGCCGTTGATCCCAACGCTTCGTTTTTCAAACGCATCCTCATGTTTGCCGGGCCTGGGCTGCTGATCTCCATCGGCTACATGGACCCCGGCAATTGGGCCACGGCCATCGAGGCCGGCTCGCGCTACGGTTACAACCTGTTGTTTGTGGTGCTGCTGGCCAGCCTGGCAGGGATGGCAGTGCAGTGCCTGTGCTCGCGGTTGGGCATTGCCACCGGAAAAGACCTGGCGCAACTGTGCCGCGAGCGCTACAGCAAGCGATCCGCACGCACCCAGTGGGTGCTTGCGGAAATCTCCATCATTGCCACCGACCTCGCCGAAGTACTCGGCTGTGCCCTGGCCTTTCACCTGCTGCTCGGGGTGTCGCTGACCACCGGCATTGTCATAACCGCCTTCGACACGCTGCTGATCCTGGCCCTGCAAAATCGGGGTTTCCGCCGCCTGGAAGCGATCATGCTGGCGCTGGTAGCAACTATCGGCGTGTGTTTCTTCATCGAGCTGGTACTGATCAAACCTTACTGGCCGGACGTGTTCAGTGGTTTCACCCCGTCACTGTCGGCCATCAGCGATGCTGCACCGCTGTATTTGGCCATCGGCATCCTCGGTGCCACGGTGATGCCTCATAACCTCTACCTGCACAGCTCCATCGTGCAAACCCGCCTGATCGGCAAGGATCTGGCCAGCAAACAGGACGCGGTCAAGCTGGCGCGTATCGACACCATTGGCTCGCTAGCGCTGGCGCTGTTGGTCAACGCCGCGATCCTGGTGCTCGCTGCCGCAGCCTTCCACAAGACCGGCCACACTGACGTGGTCGAGATACAGGATGCCTACCACCTGCTTGATCCGCTGGTTGGTGGTGCCTTCGCCAGTATTCTGTTTGGCATTGCCTTGCTGGCCTCCGGGCAAAGCTCCACCTTTACCGGCACCATCGCCGGGCAGGTGATCATGGAGGGCTACCTCAACCTGCGTATTCCCTGCTGGCAGCGGCGTTTGATCACCCGTGGCCTGGCGCTGATCCCTGCGTTCCTGGGGGTATGGCTGATGGGCGACGATGCCATCGGCAAATTGCTGATCCTCAGCCAGGTGGTGCTCAGCCTGCAGTTGCCGTTCGCGCTGTATCCGCTGATCCGCATGACCGGTGACAAGCAACTGATGGGGCCGTTCGTGAATCGGTTGCCGACACGCTTGCTGGCGTGGTTTCTGTTTGCGGTGATCAGTGGGGCGAATGCCTGGTTGATTGGGCAGTGGGTGTTCTGAGTGGCAGTTCAGGTTGGGTAAAAAGACCTTCGTTCAAATGCATTCAGCGTATCCTCCGGAAGTAGTGCATCAAAGTCTTCAGGTATTACCCATTTACCTTTCATCGCGCCGATCCGCGGCTGAGGTGAGGGTTCTATGGCGATGAGCCTAGCTAGTGCAGGTCCATGCTGGGTGATCGTTATGGGTTGCCCGGCACTGGCTTGATGAACCAGGTTTGAAAAGTCTGCCTCGGCTTGATCTAGCGTGACCGTAATTTCTACGCATGTCGGTTTCATGGCTCTCTCCATCGTGGAAGTTGCCTCAGTCTGTCGCAACGCTCTGAGCGCAAAAATACTGGCCAGTAAAATCAGACCGGAACTACTTTTTGCAGTGGGAAATGCCTTCAGTGACGCGTCTGCCTAAGTCACCGATCCCAATACGGCACCCCTCCAAAACATTCCACAAAATAATCAATCACCGTCCGCACCTTCAGCGACAAGCGCCGGCTCCCCGGCCACAGTGCCGCAATCTGCTGCGGCTCCAATGTTGTCGCCACGTCGTACTCCGTCAGCACTGCCCGCAAAGCGCCCGCACGCAAACTGTCGCCGATCAACCACGACGGAAACACCACCAGCCCCAGCCCCTGCTCGGCGGCGTAGGTGAGCGTGTCGGCATGGTTGCCGGTGATCGGGCCCTTGACGCTATAAGGTGTCCAGTCGCCCTGGCCCTTGCGGAAAAACCAGCGTTGCTGGCCGGTAATGCCTTTGTAGGCCAGGCACTGGTGGTTGATCAGTTCGTCAGGATGTTGCGGTGCGCCGTGTCGGGCCAGGTAGGCCGGGCTGGCGGCGATGCGGAAGCGTTGAGGGGCGAAGATGCGCGCCTGCATGCTGGAGTCGTTGAGCACGCCGATGCGGAACAGCAGGTCGGTGCCGTCTTGCAGCGGGTCGACATAGGTGTCGGTTTGCTGGATATCCAGTTGCAGCTTCGGGTAACGCCGGCACAACTCGCCCAGCCAAGGAGAGAGATGGCGCTGGCCGAACACCATCGGCGCATTGATGCGCACCAGGCCGCTGGGTTCGCTTTCCTGTTCCTGCAGCGCCTGGCCGGCGGCTTCCAGTTGTTCCAGCATCAACCGCGCATGTCGCCCGAGCAAGCGCCCGGCTTCGGTAGGGCTGACGGCGCGGGTGTGCCGGTAGAGCAGTTGCTGGCCGAGGGCCTGTTCCATCAGCTGGATCTGCCGGGAGATAGAAGAGGGCGCCAGGCCCTCTCGGCGCGCCACTTCGGAAAAGCTGCCCAAGTCCAGTACGGCGACAAATAGGCGCAGCGCCTTGAAGCTCAGTTCATTCAAGCCTTGCATCGTGCCTCCAGGCTGTGCGTTTTGCGCAAAGGTGTTGTTGGTATGCTCCCATTTATCGCACAGGACGGCCACCGGATAATGCTCGCCATCCATTCCTTTGTTGATGTGCAGGTGGTGTATGCAAGCAAGTTCCATCGAGGGCGTGGCGTTAGCCAAGCCAAAAAAAAACGTCCTGCGGCTACTGCTTTTGCCGCTGGTGATCTTGGCTGGCATGGGTTTGTCGGTTGAAGCGGGCCTGCTCGGGCCATTGGGTGTGCAGGTGGGGCATTTGTGGGCGACGCTGAGCATCTTTGGTGTGGGCTCGGCCATCCTGTTTCTACTGCTGCTGTTCAGTGGCCCGCAAAAGGGCCCGGCGTTGTCCGAGTTGCCTCGCTGGCAGTTGATCGGCGGTTTGCTGGGGCCGATCTACGTGGTGGTGCTGACCCTGGCCACGCCACATATCGGCATTGCGATGACCATGATCGCGATTCTTTCGGGGCAAGTCGGCAAGAGCGTGCTGATCGATCATTTCGGCTGGTTTGGTGCGGCGCGCAAGCGGGTCAATGGCGAACGCTGGATTGCCCTGGCGCTGATTGTGGTGGCACTTGTTTTGATTGCGCGAGGTTAAGGCGATGAACCTGATTCTGTTACTGGTAGTGGTAGTCGCCGCAGGTGCGGTGTTGAGTGTGCAGGCTGCCATCAATGGTCGCCTGGGCCAGACGGTGGGTGTATTGCGCGGCAGCCTGGTGACCTTTGGGGTGGGCGCGATTGTCACTGCGTTGTTGATCCTGTTCTTTGAACCCGCCCAGGCGGTGAGCTTGCTGGATGTGCCGAAATGGCAACTCACGGGGGCCTTGTTCGGTGTGGTGTATATGATGGTGATGGTCGGCGCGGTGCCTGTCGTCGGCACGGCGGTGGCGACGGTGGCGGTGATCGTCGGGCAATTGGGCATGGGCATGCTGATCGACAACTTCGGTTGGCTGGGCAATCCGGCGATTGAATTGTCGGGTGCGCGGATTGTAGCGATGGTCTGCCTGGCCCTGGCGCTGGTGTTCATGTACCGCAGCAATACCCGCGCCGACTGACGGTTTGAACCATCGCTGACGGGCCGCAGTCACTCATTAAGGTGCCGGCGCCCGCCGCACCGGGACGACCAAGAAAAAGGAGTCTGACCATGCCAGATAAGACCTGTGCCTGCCCACACTGCAAGTGTGTGCTGGGAGCTGACGCGGTAATGAAGGACGGCAAGGGCTATTGCTGTCAGGGCTGTGCGGAGCACCATGCGCATGGTGAGCCGTGTGCGGCGGCTACCGGGTGCGAGTGCGCCAAATCCGCCAAAGGTTGACGTGTTTGCGGGAGCCGGCCAGCCGGCTCCTATTGGCGTTCGAGTTCGAGCCGCAGGCTATGGTCGGCCAGGTGTCGACGATGCTTCACCACGCCACGGGTACGTCGTCCCTCCAGCGCAAACACCACTGTCTGCGCATCACGTAGATCCTCCGGCAACGGTTGAAACACTTTCAGTACCGTCCCACCCGCTTGGTGTTGCAAGCTCATTTGGCATTCGACATGCCGGGTAACCGGCCCGAACAGGGTGTCTTGGGTGTAATCGATCCGTGCCATGCCGTTGATCGATGGTGTTGAATTCATCGTCTCTCTCCTTGATCAAGCCTGTAGCGCACGCTTCCGAGCTGCGCCGGTATAAGCCAATGATCTCCGTGGCCCGCAAAAATTCACTCGGATTGTCGAACGGTGGTCATTACCATGGCTTCTCACCCTTGATTGATGTGTACATCATGGCCCTGGCTGCGCCTCCCGACCTCAGTGATCACGCCGTCCCCGTGCAGCCCTTGGCGCGTACCTATCCGCGTGGACTGTACGTTGAGCCCCATAGCCATGACTGGGGCCAATTGCTCTACGCCATGAGCGGCGTGATGTGGGTCGAGACGCCGCGCGAAGCCTTGGTGGTGCCGCCGCAGCGTGCCGTCTGGCTGCCGCCCGGGGTGGAACACGGGATTCGCGTGGTGTCGGATTTGCAGATGCGCAATATCTACTTGCGTCCGGCACTGGCGGCCACATTGGACAGCCAGGTGCAGGTGATCGAGGTCGGTGGGTTGCTGCGTGAACTGATCGTCACACTGGTGGAGCAGGGCGATAACGGCGATGCAGCGTATTACGACGCCGTGGTCAGCCTGGCCTTGCTGGAATTGCAGCGGGCGCGCCGCTCGCAGATCCGCATCGCGATGCCGGTGGATGCCGACCGTCGACTGATCAGTGCGTGCCAGGCGGTCATGGCTGCGCCATCGCTGGAGATTGCTTTCGAACAGCATGCCGAAGCCGCCGGGGCCAGTGTGCGTACCTTGTCGCGGCTGTTCCAGAACAACCTGGGCATGGGCTTTGCCGAATGGCGCCGCCAGGTGCAACTGGCCACGGCGGTGGCGGAGTTGATCCAGGGCCAGCCGGTCAGTGCCATCGCGCGTTCCCTTGGCTATTCCCCCAGCAGTTTCAGCGACATGTTCCGCCGCGAACTCGGTATAGCGCCTTCGCAGTACGTCGGCTGAGGAGTTGGCCGAAATTCTGAAGCACTTGGCCGATGCTCCAGGAGCGTGCTCTCTACACTGGGCGCATCCATCCACAAGGCGCTACCCCCATGAACTACCTGATTTCCCTCGCCATCGGCCTGTTTGTCGGCGTGATCTATGGCGCCTTGGATTTCCGTTCGCCCGCACCGCCGGCCATCGCCCTGGTGGGCCTGATGGGCATGCTGCTGGGTGAAAAGCTCTGGCCCATGGGGCGACACCTGGTGGGCACTTGGTTCTCCTGATCTCTTTTTTCACTTCGATGGATATTGGCCATGAAAGCACTGCAATTTTCCGCCACCGGCGACCTCGCCGCCCTGCGCTTCGTTGATGTCGCCACCCCGTTGCCGGCCCCCGGTGACGTACTGGTGCAGGTCAAGGCCGCCGGCCTTAACCCCAGTGACGTCAAAAACGTGCTTGGTCGCTTTCCCTACACCACTTTGCCGCGCATTCCCGGTCGTGATTTTGCCGGTGTGGTGGTGGAGGGGCCGCAGGAACTGCTGGGCCAAGAGGTTTGGGGCACTGGCCGTGACCTGGGTTTTTTTGCCGACGGTTCCCACGCCCAGTACCTCACTGTGCCGGCCAAGGGCGTGGCGCATAAGCCCAGCCATTTGAGTTTTGCCCAGGCCGCCAGCCTCGGTGTGCCCTATACCACCGCCTGGGACGCCCTCGAGCGCAGTGGTGTGACCCAAGGCACGCGTCTGTTGGTGATCGGTGCCAATGGCGCGGTGGGCAGCGCCACCCTGGCCCTGGCAAAAATCCGTGGCGCCCAGGTGCTGGCCGCTGTACGTCGGCCAGAGCAGGTCGAGGTATTACAGGCGCAAGGTTGTGAAGCGATTACCTTAGGCAAACCGGAAGAGCTCGGTGCGCAGGTCAATGCGGTATTCAAGGGCGGCGCTGATGTGATCTTCGACACCACCGGTTTCTGGCTGCCGGCGGCCGTTGCAGGTTTGGCGCCGTTCGGTCGCATCGCGATCATCGCCGCGCCGGTGGACGGTCATGTACAACTGCCGGCCCTGGCGCTGTATCGCAAAGGCGGCTCGGTGGTGGGGATCAATTCGTTGCTCTACAACTGCGAGCAATGCGCGGTGATGCTGGAGCAGTTCGGGCGTTTCTTTGATGAGGGCTTGTTGCCGTTGCCCACCGGCCTGCGTGAAGTGACGCTGGCCGATGGGGTGCAGTGCTATGAAGCCGTGAATCAAGGCAGCGCAGACAAAATCATCTTCCTGCCTTGATCCTGACGGTCAGGCCTCGGGAACACCGTTCTCCCACGCCGACCAATTCTTGAGGATCGCCTGTACCAACGGGTTGCCCGTGCGGTACAGGTTTTCCAGCGCCGGCACAAAACCGCCCTGATCCGCGTACTTCAGCAGGTTGTCCACTTCGCTGTAGCCAGGGTACGGACGGTCGAAGTCCGAGCCTGCACGTACCACCGCCAGGCGCTGGATATCCACCAGACCTTCGCGACTGGCGCGCAGCAGGGCTTCGTAGGTGGAGTTGTCTTCCTGTTGGGTGGTGCAGTATTCGCCTTTGTTGTCGGTCAGCAACTTGGTCCAGACTTCGGCGCGTTCGCTCAGGCGTGTACCGGAAAACCAGGTGTTGCCCGCCAGGGTGTCGCAGCGGGTGACTTGCGGCGGTTGATTGGCCGGGGCGGCGGGGTAGTGTTTACGCCAGGCGGCGGACTCCTTGCTTTCGGTCAGCTCCACTTTTTGTGACAAGGCAAACGCCTTGGCCTGCAACTTGGGGTTCAGCTCAAACACTTCGGTCTTGTAGTCCAACGGTGGTTTTTCGTTGGGACCTTTGGTGTTGATGCCGATATAGCCCGTCGGCCAATCCTTGGGCGCATCCCGTGAATCCAGCTCCCACTGGGTGCCGAATTCCACCAGATAATGGGCCCAGGCTGCGGTGCCGATGGTGCCGTGCTTGGGGCTGATGCCGGCGATCCCGGCGATCAGGAAATAGCTCTTGCGCAGGTCGAATTTGGGCGACAAGGCCAAGGCCAGCGTGGACGCGGCGGCGTTGGTCTGGCCCATGCCAGTGACCAGCAGGCACACGTCCTGGGTGTTGCAGCGGATCACCGGGTATTCGGCGGACAGCCCTGGCACGCGGACTTCCTGCTTGAGTTCCAGGCGATCGATCCAGGTTTGCGCCTCAGGGGCGAACATGGTGATCAGCATCACCTTGGGTTTGATCGGTGCGGTATCGGCCAGCACCACGTGGGGCAGCAGCGCCAGGCCGACCGCCATGGAGAAACGTGTAAACGCGTTCATCTAAAGCTCCTCTATCAGAATTGGTAGCCCACGCCGGCGTAGTAACCCCAGCCGTCGGAACGGGCGCGGAAGTTGCCTTCGCCGAAATTCAGCTCACTGCCGTCTTCCCAGTTGCCGCCGTTATGGAAGTAACGGCCGACCAGGGTGAAACGCAGGTGGGTGAACGAGTACAGCAGCACATTGGTCGCGACCAGCGAGTTGGCGGTGCGCGCCGGGTTGTCCTTGTGCAGGTCGGAGCCGAAATCGTAGTTGGTGAAGCCGATGTAGGTCAGCGAGGCGCCGTTATCGAATTTGCCGATGGGCACGATGTACTTCATCTGCGCACGGTAGCCATCCCATGAATATTCATTGCTGGCGCCGTAGTTTTCCCACTGGTAGCGCCCGTAGAAGTTGGCCGACAGGTTCACCCGCGAATGGGTGTCGATGTCGGTGCCGAGGCCGCTGTATAAGGTGTTGGCGCGGTTTTCCTTGCGGCTGCCATGGTCGTAGATCCAGTCGAACGCTACATACCATTCCTTGAACGGGCCGAAGGCCAGGCTACGGCCCGCCAGGTAGTCGATGGAGATACGCGGTTCGTGCTCCATGAACACCGGCGAGCCATGGTCCCACACGCCTTTGTCATTACTGTTACCGATGGTGAGGATCTTCGGCACGTCGACATAGCCGTACAACTCGAACGGCCCTTTGCGGCCGAAGTACTCGTATTCCAGGTAGACATCATCCTGTGGCTTGGGGCCGAAGCTGATGTCTTTGCTGCCAATCAATGTCAGGTCCTGGTTGAACCATTCCGACAGGTACGCGCCTTTTTTCGCCGGGCTGGCTTCCGGGCTGAGGGTTTCGCCCTGTGCTGAGTCATCCACGGGTTTTTCCTGCGCCAAAATGGGGGCGCTGAGTACTCCCGTAACGGCGGCCAGTAGCAAGGAAACACCAAAGGAGGCAGGACGCCTTGAGGTGGAGTGCATTGAAAATCCCTATTCGTACGCGGTTTGAACCCGATTCTCCGGGCAAGGGTGAACTTGGCAGGCAAGTTCGTACCGCAAACGTTTGCACAGGCTGTACCAAGTTTGCTCAATGGGTTGATCAAATTGAAAAAAACGGGATTTAGTCGACCTTTTGGTCAGAATTGATTGGGTGTCATTTTTTCAATGCGTTGGAACAGGTGCATCGCTGTTTCCCGTCGATAGTCACTCGGCGTCTGGTGCATTTCGATACGGAAGTGCCGGTTGAAATTCGACAGGTTGGCGTAGCCCACTTCAAAGCAGATGTCCGCCACCGACATGTCGCTTTGCAACAGCAGTCGGCAGGCGCGCTGCACACGGAACTTGCGCATCAGGTCGATGAAGCCATGGCCGGTGTTGCGCTTGAAGAAGCGTGAGAAGCCCGGCTCGCTCATCTCCAACTGTTGCGCGATCACCGACAGGCGTACATCGCCGGTCAGCTCGCGCATCAGATAGTCGAACGCCTTGTTGATGCGTTCGGCGCTGCGTGCATCCAACGTCGGTGCATAGCACGGGCTGGCCAGGGCCTTGGCCTGTTGTGTCGGGGCGTTCTTCAGGGTGTCGAGCAGTTGCAGGAACAGGATCAAGCGCTGCAGGCCGTGGGCGGCGCCGATGGCTTCCATCAAGTGCGCAGCCTGCAACGCGGTGTCGCCGGTGAATTCCAGCCCGCGCCGGGCACGCTCGAACAGCGGTTGCAGGTCACCGAGTTCCGGCAGGGTCTTGCGCAGGGCGAGGAGGGCGGCACCGTCGAATTGCAACACCACATCGCGCCCGCTCAGGTATTCGCCGGGGGCGAGTTCACCGATCCAGTCGTGGGGCAGGTCGGGGCCAATCAGGGCCACATGCCCGGCACTGAACGCACCAATGTAGTCGCCCGCGACCAGTTTGCCGCTGCCTTGGCGGATCAGATGGATTTCAAATTCGGGATGGTGGTTCCAGCGCGCCAGGTCGTAGGGGTAGTCATGTTCGAACCATCGGAAGCAGTGGTCCGGCTCGGGCAGGATCACTTCGAGTTCGGCGGGGCGGTGCTCGAACAGCTTGGCGCGGCTGATGGGCATGGCGGGATTCTTATGATTCTTGGAATCGCTCCAAAATACGCGCCTCAGTCATGGGCGCGCTACCCCTGGTTTTGCCTGGCACTGATACTTTTTTAACTTTCATATCCAGGTTAAAAAAGTATCAGTCGCCCATCCTCCAGGCGTTTGTGGGGGCTTGGCCAAGCTGCTGTAATCGGCCCTCAACAACAAAAACAACAGGTAGAAACCGCTATGTCCAAGCTCCCGCAAGCGTTGTTCCTGCTTTCCAGCCTGACGCTGGCCATGCCCAGCCACGCCGCCGACACCGTGACCATCGCCACGGTCAACAACAGCGACATGATCCGCATGCAGCGCCTGTCCAAGGTGTTCGAAGCGCAGCACCCGGACATCAAGCTCAACTGGGTGGTGCTGGAAGAAAACGTGCTGCGCCAGCGCCTCACCACCGATATCGCTACCCAAGGCGGGCAGTTCGACGTGCTGACCATCGGCACCTACGAAACCCCACTCTGGGGCGCCAAGCACTGGCTGGAACCCCTGACCCAACTGCCGGCCGATTATGACGCCGACGATATCTTCCCCTCGGTACGCCAGGGCCTGTCGGTCAACAACACCCTGTACGCCTTGCCGTTCTACGGCGAAAGCACCGTCACCTACTACCGCACCGACCTGTTCAAGCAGGCCGGGTTGAGCATGCCCGCGCATCCTACCTGGACGCAGCTCGGCGAGTTCGCCGCCAAGCTTACCGTCAAGGACAAGGGCCAATACGGCATGTGCCTGCGCGGCAAGGCCGGTTGGGGCGAGAACATCGCCTTGCTGAGCACCATGGCCAATGCCTTTGGTGCACGCTGGTTCGACGAGCAGTGGAAGCCCGAGCTGACCAGCCCCGAGTGGACGGCGGCCGCCAACTTCTATGTCAACACCCTCAAGCAATACGGCCCGCCGGGTGTGTCCAGCAATGGTTTCAACGAAACCCTGGCGCTGTTCAACAGCGGCAAATGCGCGATCTGGGTCGATGCCAGCGTCGCCGGTTCCTTCACCACCGACAAAAGCCAGAGCAAGGTCGCCGACAGCGTCGGTTTCGCTGCCGCGCCTACCGAAGTCACCGATAAAGGTTCTTCGTGGCTGTATGCCTGGTCCCTGGCAATTCCGGCCACGTCCAAGCACAAGGACGCTGCCAAGGCCTTCATTAGTTGGGCGACGTCCAAGGAGTACATCCAACTGGTCGCTGATAAAGAAGGCATCACCAACGTACCGCCAGGCACTCGACAATCTACCTACAGCGAGGCGTACTTGAAGGCTGCCCCATTCGCCCAGGTGACCCTTGAAATGATGAAGCACGCCGATCCCGCGCACCCTTCGGCCAAGCCGGTGCCGTACGTGGGCATCCAGTACGTGACCATTCCCGAGTTCCAGGCCATTGGCACTTCGGTCGGCAAGCTGTTCTCTGCGGCGCTGACCGGTGGCATGTCGGTTGACCAGGCCCTGCTGGAAGCCCAGTCCACCACCGAGCGCGAAATGAAACGCGCCGGCTACCCGAAATAACTTCAACAGGACTATTTCATGAAACGACTTGAAGGCAAGAGCGCGCTGATCACCGGATCGGCGCGTGGCATCGGCCGCGCCTTTGCCCAGGCCTACATCGCCGAGGGCGCCACCGTGGCCATCGCCGACATCGACCTGCAACGGGCTCAGGCCACCGCGGCTGAGCTGGGCCCACAGGCGTATGCCGTCGCCATGGATGTCACCGACCAGGCGTCCATCGACGGCGCGATTGCCGCTGTGGTCGCCCAGGTTGGCAAGCTGGATATCCTTGTCAACAACGCCGCGCTGTTCGACCTGGCGCCCATTGTCGACATCACCCGCGACAGCTACGAACGGCTGTTTTCGATTAATGTCGCCGGCACGCTCTTCACCTTGCAGGCCGCCGCGCGGCAGATGATCAGCCAGGGCCACGGCGGCAAGATCATCAACATGGCCAGCCAGGCCGGACGCCGCGGCGAGCCGTTGGTGGCGATCTACTGCGCGACCAAGGCGGCGGTGATCAGTTTGACGCAATCGGCGGGGTTGAATTTGATCAAGCACGGGATCAACGTCAACGCCATCGCACCGGGTGTGGTGGATGGCGAGCATTGGGATGGGGTGGACGCATTGTTTGCCAAGCATGAGGGGTTGGCGCCTGGCGAGAAGAAAAAGCGGGTCGGGGGCGAAGTACCTTTTGGGCGGATGGGTACGGCGGAGGACTTGACCGGGATGGCGGTGTTCCTGGCCTCGAAAGAGTCCGACTACGTGGTGGCCCAGACTTACAACGTCGATGGCGGCAACTGGATGAGTTAAGCCATGCACCGATCAAAATGTGGGAGCAGGCAAGCCAGCACCCACATTTGATTTTCTTCGTTTCTTGAATAGAGGCTATTCGGCAAAACTGCGGTCGAAGAAGTAGATTTCTCCAGGTTTTAGAACCGCCACCGTCGCCTGGGGCCTGCCGCCTTCACCATTTTTCTTGCGCCCCGTCTCGCGCAGGTACCCCGCCTCAGTCAGCTTCAGCAAGCGCTGGCGAATACTGGTCTTCAATACCGGCCGCGCCAGCACCAGGGAAAAGATCATGGTCGCTTCCGGCGCGCTGAACTCATCGCCCAGGAACATCAGCGGCAAGCTGCTGTACAGCGATTTGGAAAACAAGCGTTCCTGCACGGCGGCCACGATGCTGTTGTGATCGAACGGCAGCTTGATGCTGCCATCCGCCACCCCCGCCAGTGAAAACCAGGCCTGATGCTCACCCAGCTCTACCTCATCCGCCACGATCGCCAGGTAGTAAGTGGACGATGACCAGCAGCGCGGATCACGAAACGCATCCCCCACCGTGCCCACTTGCTCGCTCCAGGCCAGATCAAGTCCTACCTTGTCACTCGCGCGCAAGCGCTCCACCGCGTCCTTGAGGCTCAGATCTTGCACGCCGCCATTCACCACCACGCCCGGCAGCGCCCAGTGCCCGGCGAAGGGCTCGGCGTCGCGTTTGTTCAGCAGCAATTTCAATTCCCCGGAGGCGCGGCAATAAAACAATACGCACAGGTCGACGGTGTGGAGGTAGGGGCTCAGGGGCATGTTGACGTCCTTCTAGACAGCGATGACGCACAGTCTAACGAATCGAGCAGATATGTCATGGACTTGCTCCAGGATAGATAACCAGATGTTTCTTGCAATGAAAGTACATGACGTGTACTTTTGTTTCCAGGCCACAGGAGAACCACCATGACCCTCTCGATATCCGCCATCGCTTCATTCGACGTAGACGCCCAGAAAAGCTTCACGCCGCTGTGCCCCAACGAATTGCCTGTGGCCGGCGGCGACCAGATTGGTGCCGAGCTCAACTACATGGCGAGTCTGGCCGGCCATCGCGTCGGCAGCAAAGACGCTCACACCCCGCATGCACCCTGGGTGGTGTCGCAGCACAGCGAGATGCTGCAAGCCACCGGCCTGACCCACGCCGATGTGACCTGGGTCAGCCATTGCGTACCCGGCACCGAGGGTTTCACCTTGCTCGACGAATTGCCTACGCCTTATGACTACGACTACTTCATCTGGAAAGGCGTCGAACCCGACCTGCACCCCTACGGCGCCTGCTACCACGACCTGCACGACAAACTGTCTACCGGCGTGATCGAGTACCTGAAAGCCCAGGGCGTGACCCGCGTGATCGTCGGCGGCCTGGCTTTGGACTACTGCGTCAAGACCACCGCATTGCAACTGCTCAAGGCTGGCCTGGAAGTGGTTCTGCACTTGCCGGCGTGCAGAGGCATTACGCAGGAGGGCGGTGTACAGGCGGTCAACGAGTTGCTCAAGGCCGGTGCCGTCATCAGCAGCACCCGCGAAGAACTGGCCGCGATGGCCGCGCGTTAAGGAGACATACCATGGAAAGTGCCTACGACTACGAAACGCCCGTTATCCAGGGGTTGCTCGACACCGACTACTACACCTTCACCATGATGCAGGCCGTGTTGCACCAGTACCCCAATGTCGATGTGGAGTACAACTTCATCGTGCGGTCCAAGGAAAAGCTCGGCCACCTGATTCCCGAAATCCGTGCCGAGTTGGAGCAACTCGCCAGCCTGCGTATGCGCGAAGGTGAGCTGCGCTTTCTGTTCAATCCACGCTTTCGCGAATACCTCACCCCGGACTACGAGCGATTCCTCGGTCTGTTCCGCTTCAATCTGCGCTACATCCACGTCAGCGAAATCGACGGCCAACTCAACATCCGCGTGGTCGGCCCGATGCTGCACTGCATCATGTTCGAACAGCCGGTCCTGGCCCTGGTCAGTGAGCTGCGCAACCGCAACAAATACCCCGACGTGACCCTGGAAGATGTCACCCGCAAGCTCTATCAGAAATTCGACTGGCTGCAGAAAAACCTCAGCCGCGAAGAACTCGCCGACCTGCGAGTGTCTGACTTTTCCACCCGGCGCCGCCTGTCGTTCAAGGCCCAGCGCGAAGTGGTCGACATCATGCGCCGCGACTTTCCCGGCCAGTTCGTCGGCACCAGCAATGCGCACCTGGCCTACGAATTCGACCTGCCGCTGATCGGCACCATGGCGCACCAATGGCTGATGGTGCACCAGCAACTGGGCCGCCTGCGCGAAAGCCAGAACGCCGCGCTGGAAAACTGGGTGCGCGAATACCGTGGCCGTCTCGGCATCGCCTTGACTGACTGCATCAGCACCGACTTTTTCCTCAAGGACTTCGATCTTTACTTCGCCAAACTGTATGACGGCCTGCGCCAGGACTCCGGTGACCCCATCGTCTGGGCTGACAAGGTGCTGGCGCGCTACAAGCAGCTGGGCATCGACCCGATGACCAAGGACTTGATGTTCTCCGACGGCCTGAACTTCGAAAAATGCCTGCCGATCCTGCGTCACGTGCGTGGCAAGGCCAAATTCGGCTTTGGCATGGGTACCAGCCTGGCCTGCGATGTGGAGGGCGTCGAACCGCTGAGCATCGTGATGAAACTGGTGCGGGTGCACGGCGAACCGGTGGTGAAATTCTCGGATGACCCGATCAAGAACGTCTGCGAAGACGCCTCGTTTTTGCAGTATGCAGCACAAGTGTTCAATGTCGGCAGCGTGGAGGTGTGACATGCAAGAACGTATCGCACAGGAACTGAACATCAATCGGCAACTGGTCAAAGGCGGTGAGTCGAAGGAAATCCAACGGCGCATAGATTTCATCAAGACCACCTTGCTCGGCTCCGGCAGCAAGGCGTTGGTACTGGGCATCAGCGGTGGCGTTGACTCCCTCACGGCTGGCCGTTTGTGCCAGTTGGCCGTAGAGCAACTGCGCGACGAAGACTACGCCGCGCGCTTCATCGCCATGCGCCTGCCCTACAAAATCCAAGCCGACGAAAGCGATGCCCAGGCCTCCCTGGACTTCATCACCCCGGACCAGATCGACACCCTCAACATCGCCGCCAGCGTCGACGGACTCATGGCCAGCCTGACAGCCACCGAAGCCAGCGCCACCCATGTCGATTTCATCAAGGGCAACGTCAAGGCACGCGCACGGATGATCGCCCAGTACGCCGTGGCCAACCTGCACAACGGCCTGGTGGTCGGCACCGACCACGGCGCCGAGGCGTTGATGGGGTTTTTCACCAAGTTCGGTGACGGCGCCTGCGACCTGGCACCGCTGTCGGGCCTGACCAAAACCCAGGTGCGCCTGCTCGCCACGGCCCTCGGCGCCCCCGACAAGTTGGTGCACAAACACCCGACTGCCGACCTGGAAGAGCTTGTGCCGGGCAAGCTGGATGAACACGCTTACGGCTGCACTTACGCAGAGATCGACGCCTACCTGATGGGCGAACCGGTGAGCGAGCGGGTGAGAACCGTAGTCGAGGGCGCGTACAGCAAGACAGCGCACAAACGCGCGCTGCCGATTACACCTTGATTTTTGCAATGCATTTTTGACACCTCTATCGCCAGGGATTGGGAGGAGGCGTGTTTGCTTGGACTTATCTACAAATGGTTTCAAACGGGGGGATGGAGGATGATTGTAGAGTGGCTGCGACCAGAGGGAGCTGCGACAGCAGCCAGATTATTTCTGTTGCGTCGGCAACCGCCCAGTCCATCTCTTCTACAAGCGCCCTGGCAGAGTATTTGTAGCATCCAGGCAGGGTTCGTCGCGAAGTAACTTGGCACGCCAGCCGGGTATGTCGTCGGCATCCACATCCAAGCGCTTGAGCCACTGGTCAGCCGACCAGTCCACCAGCCGCAACTCGCCATCATGAGAGCCGCCATGCAATGAACCCACCGTCTCGTAACGGATGCCCTTGAGTACATGGTTCAGTAACACGTAAGCAGCCGGTTTCGGATCATTAGCATCACCGGCAAGGTACGGGTGCGCGCCAGCCTGGATCACCACACCGTTACCGTAGTCATAAAAGGCAAAATGGCTGGAAGGTAGCTGCGCACGTAGCCCCTCAAGACCGCCAACAAGATCCAGTCGCGCTTGGTCGAGCAGGGTCAGCCAACTGACCGTCTTGATTTTTGTAGGTTTGAACTCGGGGATATTGACCAGCAGACCTGCTGTTCCTACATCCAATCCAGGCATGCGCGCCGCCATAAAGGCTTCGGTAGGCTCGTTGCCATCCCGGTTGGTGACGGAAAGGTTGAAGGCATGTCCCGCGTAGCCCTGTTCTGGAGCCAATCGGCGTGCTGAGTCAAGGAACAAACGCAGGAAATTGAGTGGGTTCTGCTCTTGGTACAGAAGCGGTATTGAGAACTCCAGAGCGCTAAGCTCATCCCCCATCTTCGCCGCCCATCCCTGCATCCCAAAAATATCGAAGAGCCAAGCACTAGCGTCGTTGGATTGCTTGCCGCTGGTGTAGTAGAAGCTGAGGTAGTCGTCTTCATCCATTGCGCCCAGCATTTCACGCAGTGACTTTGCCTCACCATACGCTGACAGTGGTTGACCCTGTCTAGGCTCCTCACGCCAGAGCCAGGTGAGATGGGGCTCGGCTAGACGCTTGAAGTCGTCGAAGCAATTGCATAACGCTTCGCGCACTAAGGGGGTATGGGCCTCCTTGAAATACAATGTTCCTCGCAGGCAGAGTACCGCGCCGATATAGTTCTGGGCCCCGCCCTTCATCAACAGGTGGCCGGGTATTTCCAGCAGGTGTGGTTGCTTGGCAAGTTCTTCGGCTACATTGAATTCCGGTTCCATGGGTGTTCCTCCGAATCAGTAAGCGGGGATCATTGGCCGAGGGGAGCGGCCACGCGTCAGGATAAACATCACGCCACCAGCGATGGCTGCGGCCCACCCGAGCTGTTCCACCGGCACATTGGATTGCTGATGTTCCTGACCGCAGTCGCATTCAGTGGATGTCATCTCAACGACCTTGTTTTTGTTGCCGGCAATTTTTGCATAATCCTGCGCCTGCTCCACTTTCGGTGGGTCAGGTGGAAACTTCATCTCGACAACTTGTTTGATGGTGGTGTTGTCGCTGTCGGAGTTGGTCATCCTCGCCTTGGTCAACGGCCACGGGTCCCAGGCCACGGCGGCCTATGGGGCGGTGACGCAGATCGTCAGCGACCTGGCGCCGCTGTCGGGCCTGACCAAGACCCAGGTGCGCCTGTTGGCCAGTGCCCTTGGAGCCCCGACGAACCTGGTGCACAAGCAGCCCACTGCCGACCTCGAAGAGCTGGCGCCGGGCAAGCTGGATGAACAGGCCTATGGCTGCACGTACGAAGAGATCGATGCGTACCTGATGGGCGAGCCGGTGAGTGAGCGGGTGCGGGCGATTGTCGAGGGGGCATACAGCAAGACAGCGCACAAGCGGGCGCTGCCGATTACTCCTTGATTTCAGCAATGCATTCTATATCTACAAGCGCCCTGGCAGAGTGTTTGTAGCATCCAGGCAGGGTTCGTCGCGAAGTAACTTGGCACGCCAGCCGGGTATGTCGTCTGCATCCACATCCAAGCGCTTGAGCCACTGGTCAGCCGACCAGTCCACCAGCCGCAACTCGCCATCATGAGAGCCGCCATGCAATGAACCTACCGTCTCGTAGCGAATGCCCTTGAGTACATGGTTCAGTAATACGTAGGCCGCCGGCTTCGGATCATCGGCATCACCGCCAAGATAGGGGTATGCGCCGGCCTGGATCACTACGCCGTTACCGTAGTCATAGAAGGCAAAATGGCTGGAGGGTAGCTGCGCACGTAGCTCCTCCAGACCGCCAACAAGATCCAGGCGAGCTTGGTCGAGCAAGGTCAGCCAACTGACCGTCTTGATTTTTGTAGGTTTGAACTCGCGGATATTCGCCAGCAGAGCGGCTGTTCCCGCATCCAAACCAGGCATGCGCGCCGCCATAAAGGCTTCAGTAGGCTCGTTGCCGTCCCGGTTGGTTACAGAAAGATTGAAGGCATGCCCCGCGTAGCCCTGCTCTGGAGCCAACCGGCGTGCTGAGTCAAGGAACAAGCGCAGGAAACTGAGTGGGTTCTGCTCTTGGTACAAAAGTGGTACTGAGAACTCCAGAACGCTAAGCTCATCCCCCATCTTTGCCTTCCATCCCCGCATACCAAAAGCATCGAAGAGCCAAGCGCTGGCGTCATTTGATTGCTTGCCACTGAGGTAGTAGAAGCTGAGAAGGTCGTCTTCATCCATTGCTTCGACCATATCGCGTAATGGCTTTGCGTCAGCATAAGCTGACAATGGTTTACCCTGAGGAGGTTCTTCGCGCCAGACCCAAGTGAGATAGGGCTCGGCCAAACGCTTGAAATCGTCGAAGCACTGGCATAGTGCCTCGCGCACCAAGCGTGTGTGGGCGTCCTTGAAATAAAGCGTCCCGCGCAGGCAGAGCACTGCACCGATATAGTTCTGGCGCCCCCCCTTCATTAGCAAGTGGCCGGGTATCTCCAGCAGGTGTGGTTGCTTGGCAAGTTCTTCGGCCACATTGAATTCCGGTTCCATGGATATTCCTACGAATCAGTAAGCGGGGATCATTGGCCGAGGGGAGCGGCCACGCGTCAGGATAAACATCACACTCCCAGCGATGGCCGCGGCCCACCCGAGCTGCTCCACTGGCACATTGGACTGCTGATTATCCTGGCTACAATCGCATTCGGTGGATGTCATCTCAACAACCTTGTTTTTGTTGCCAGCAATGTTTGCATAATCCTGCGCCTGCTCCACTTTCGGTGGGTCAGGTGGAAACTTCATCTCGACCACTTGCTTGATGTTGTCCTGAGTTGGCGGCTTGCTGGCGTCCTTGACGATCACGACATCGGGCCGGCGAATCATCCCTTTCCCGGGCTTGAACGGTGGGTGCTCTGGGTCTTCATTCCAGTACTTGTTGATCCAACCCGGTATCCAGCCATGAGGGCTGTTCCCTGTTTGGTTGTCGAGGATTGGCTGTGGTGGATTCTTGGTCATGTCGTAACTGACCTCGGGCTTATACGGACTACGGTTCTGGAGAATCTCGTCAAGCTCCCCAAGGCGCTGGGCTACACAGCCCTGTTTGAGATTCTTGCCATCTTGGCTGATGTTGGGTGTGCTGCTGCAATAGCAAATTGCCGAGCACAGTACTTTCTTGTCCTGGGGATCGAGCTTCGGCTTCAGGATGCCCACGGGGTTAGTCTTTCCTTCGGGGCTCATGCCACCCTGAGACAAGCCGGATTGGTCATTCATTCTTTCCCTCCCTGCACCAGGTCAATATGGATAGACTCCGACGCATCGTGCTTAACCCACGATGTCATGCCCTCGGTATTTGTGGTGTCGAGCGCGCTCCAGCCGGCACTAGACCAGACCTTTACTTTGCGGCCAACGATGGGTTTGCCGGTTTCCTGATCTATGAGTTGAAAGCGTCCGGAGTAAGGGGCAGTGGAACTGCTCAATGGCACGATGGGGGTGAACGGGGTCGGTGTGAACATGTCGCCGATGATCACGGTTCCCGATCCACCGATGATCACGTTGCCATGTTCACCGACACTGCCGAGCGTTGCGGCAGGTTTTCCGTTGATGAAAACCGTCGATGACACGGCAGAGCTGATCGGGCTCCCGCAAGCAGATACATCACCTTGGCGCGCTGCGGGCAAGCCATCAAAGAAGACGTCAGGAGAACCTTCGATGATAGGGTTGGTGCCGTGCTCCGGCATTGGACATGCCGTAGGGTCAGTAACGCGGGCGGCGGGCTTTCCACTCATAATGCCTACCTTGCAAAAGTGGTTGGAGGTCAAGGAAACGTGCTGAGTTAACGAGTTGCTTCAAAAACATATCAATTGCCATGCTCGTTCCTGGTCTGATCGTTCGCCGGTAGTGGCGCATGGCGCACTTTTCCTATTCCTCCGATTAACTACAAGACGCTTAGCCGAGAGCGGGAAGTACCTGTCAAGAAAAAGGGAAACCTCCTACGTTGTTGCGGGATATTGAGTCTTTACGCTCTGCGCTCTTATGCGTTCGGGAGTAAAGGAATGGCAGTTGGCATATTCAAGAATGTTTCCCCGGCACTCATCTCACTACTCGTGAGTGCATTGAAGGCAATATAAATCTGTGTCGGCTGTTTGCTTCCATCAATGCCGATCCGGCGATTGCCGGGCCAGGGGGGATTTGCCAAAGAGGTTCGCCCAAGTCGAGCTGCGACAAGCCACTCTTGTTCAAAACAAGGATGTGGTGGGGCTCACTGGCCGCGATAGGCAGCGCCCAGCGCCAACGGGGTCTGCGCCAGACGCGGTTATAACTTTTTTATCGCTCGATCGACCGACTCCACCGCGCATTCCACTCCGGCCGCGCCTGGTTGACCTGGTCCCAATCAATCGAAATAGCGGTCTGCAAATAACCTTGCATCGCTTCTACCCGGGCGCGGGTCTTGTCGGTGGTCGGCGTGGTCGGGTTCGACGGGATCTGGTCGCCTTCTTCCAGCGCCGGGGCCTGGGCTTCGGCGGTCAGCAAAAACGCGGCGAGCTTCTGCGCCAGTTCCGGCTGGTCGTTGCGGGCAATCACACACTCAGCCACGTTCAGCACCACCGCACCCTCCTTGGGTTGCGCATATTCCATGGGCACGCCGAGCAGTTTCTGGGTGGCGACTTGGGTCGGGGTGAGCGGGAAGATTGCGGCTTCGTAGGTCTGCACCATTTCGGAGATCTTCGCGGAGCTGGCGATGTATTCCAGCACGTTGGGGCCGACGGTTTTTGGCCAGGCCTTGAAGCCCGGGTCTACGTTGGTTTCGTCACCGCCCTGGAGGCGGTTGAACATCAGGAAGCCATGCAGGCCGAAGGTGGAGGAGGCCAGGGACTGGAACACCACTTTGTCCTTGAAACGCGGGTCGGCCAGGTCCATCCAGGAGGTGGGCGCGGCCCAGCCTTTTTCCTTGAACATCTTGGCGTTGTAGCCCAGGCCGGTGACGCCGAGGGTCACGGCCACGGCTTGTTCCTTGATCTTCGCCTTGGCAGGGATCTGCTCCAGGGTCGGGCTTGGCGCCAGCTTGTCGCACAACCCCATGGAAATCGCGCGGTACATGATGCCGTCGTCAAGGAACATCACGTGCATCTGCGGGTTGTCTTTGTTGGCCTGGACCTTGGCAAGGATGTCCGACGAGGTGCCGGGTACGATCACCACCTTGACGTTATTGGCCTTTTCGAACGCGGGCAGCACCTTGTCGGCGTAGACCCGTTCCATGGTGCCGCCGTTCATGCCCAGGTACAGCGTGGGCGCGGCGTGCGCCGTTGAGGCGAGCAGGGCGAGGGACAAGCAGGACAGCGCAATACGTGGGTTCATGGATGTTTTTCCTCTCAGGCTTGGAAACGACGGATGGAAAACGCTTCGATAGGTTGGCGGCTGGCACCGGTGCAGACGATCTCTGCCAGGGCTTCACCGACGGCGGGACCGAGCTGGAACCCGGCGCCGGCAAAGCCGAAACCGTGGAGCAAGCCGGGTTGGGTGCTGCTGGGGCCGATCACCGGTTCATGATCGGGGAGGTAACCTTCGGTGCCACTCCAGGTGCGGATGGCCTGGGCACCCTTGAGAAACGGGTAAAGCTCGCCGGCATTGCGCAGAATCTCCAGCACCGCGGCTTGCCCTGGTCGCGCTTGCTGCGGGCCAAGGGCAAAGCCGCGACCGCCGCCGAGGATGCAATTGCCCCGGGCAACCTGTCGCGCATAGATCCCGCCGCCTTCGACGCCCGTGCTCACGTCCATCACCACCGGCAAGGGCTCAGTGACCAGCATCGCCGGGTGTGCCGAGGTCATAGGCACCGCTTCGCCAAACTGTTCGGCCACCGCACCTGCCCACGCCCCGGCGCAGTTGAGCAGCCACGGTGCTTGCAGATGCAGACCGTTGGCGCAGTGCACCTGGAAGTCCTGGCCGTCATGCTCGATACGCGTGACCAGCGACTGTTCATACAGGTGAGCGCCGCGTTGTTTCGCCGCGCGGGCAAAGGCGGGCGACACCAGGCGGGGGTTGGCGTGGCCGTCTTCCGGGCACAGCGAGGCACCGACGGCGATGTCACCGACCCAGGGGAATCGCGCGCGCAGCTCGGCGTAATCCAGCAACTGCAAACCCAAGTCAAATTCTTGTGTCTGCTCGGCATACGCTTGTAAGGCGCCGAAATCTGCGTGACTGCGCGCCAGTTTCAAATGCCCGGAACGCACGTATTCGCCGTCGATACCGATTAATCCCGGCAAGTCTGCCCACAGTTGGTGGGCACGCTGCGACAGTGGCAACTGGTGCAAGGGCCGACCCTGGCGCCGCACGCCGCCGTAGTTGACGCCGCTGGAGTGTGAGCCGCAGAAATCCCGCTCCACCAGCGCCACGCGCTGGCCTTTCTGCGCCAGCATCAACGCGGCCGACGCGCCGACAATCCCGCCGCCCAATACGATGACATCAATCACGGCTGCACCTCCACGCCAAACGGCAGCGGCTTGATTGGTGCCTGGCCCCGCAAGCGGCCGACGTTTTCGATGGCCCGGCCACTGCGCTCGGCGACAATTTCCGCCGCCGCCAACCCGCACATCCGGCCTTGGCAGCGGCCCATGCCGACGCGACAGTGGGCCTTGACGCGATTGATCTCCCAGTGGCCCTCATCCACCACCGCGCGCACGTCGCCGACGCTGACTTCTTCGCAGCGACAGAGGATCAATTTATCTGGGGCTTCGACTGCCCAGTTCTCCGGAAAAGGGAACGCGGTTTCCAAACCATGACGAAAGCGTTGGATGGCCGCCAATTGTTGCTCCAGCACAGCAGCGCGGCGCTGATCGATGGCAACACCCGAGTCCTCGAGCACCGCCAGAGCTGCACGTTCACCGGCCATTTGCGCGGCGTCCGCGCCCATGATCCCGGCCCCATCGCCCGCCAGGTACACGCCGTTGACGCTGCTGCGTCCGGCGCTGTCCCGTTGTGGCAGCCACGCGCGGTTAAGGGCATTCCAGGTGAATTCACAGCCAAGCAAGTCCGCCAGTTGGGTCTCGCTGCGCAGGGCATGGGCGAAAGCCACTGCGTCGCACGGCAGGGTCTGATCACCCCATTGAATGCCGCTGACCCGTTGCGTTCCGTCGATCTGTTTAAGCGTGACGCCCTGATGCACGGGAATCCCATGGGCCATCAGCCAGGCGCGGTAATACAAGCCTTTGGCCAAGGTCGTCGGTTGTCCGAGCAACGCTGGCAATGCACGGCATTGGGCACTGAACGGCGCGCTGTCGAGCACCGCCACCACTTTGGCCCCAGCCTTGGCGTATTGATAGGCGACCAGATAGAGCAACGGCCCGCTGCCACAAAACGCCACGCGCTCACCGATGGCGCAGCCCTGGTACTTCAAAGCGATTTGCGCCGCGCCAAGGCTGTACACGCCCGGCAGGGTCCAGCCCGGTACGGGCAGGATGCGGTCAGTGGCGCCTGTGGCGACGATGAGGTGCGCGTACTCGATGCTTTCTGCGCGGCCGTTGTTGAGCATATCCAGGCGCCCGTCCTCGGCATTCCACACCAGGGTTTCCGGGCGGTAGTCGATCAGCGGTGCCAGCTCATCCATTGTGCGGTGCACGGCCTCGGCCTTGCGTGCTTCAAATCCGTAAAGCTGCTTGGCGGTGCGTTGAAATCCCTGTGGCTGACGCCGATAAATCTGCCCGCCGCCGCGCAGGCTTTCATCCACCAGGTAAGGTCTGACTCCATGGTCGAGCAACGTGCGCGCCGCGCTGATCCCGGCCGGGCCTGCGCCCACAATCACCACAGGCTTCATGACTGGCGCCCCGGATCGCGGCGGATGACCTGGCCTTCTTCCAATAGCGTCGAACAGGCGCGCACGCGACGCCCGTCTTCAAGTCGCACCCAACAATCCTGGCACGCGCCCATCAGGCAGAAACCGGCCCGTCGTTCGGCGCTGAAATCACTGCCGCGCAGGTGTTCGGCGCAGGTCAGCACGGCGGTCAACAAGGTGTCACCGAGCAAACCGCTGGCGGGTTGCCCATCCAGGGTGAAGGCCAGGGCAGGGCGTTGGGTTTCGGCCAGGCGTTTGAACAGGGCCATCAATGTTTCCCCACCAGCACGCGGTCCAGGCCATAGACCCGGTCCAACAGGATCATGGTGGCCGCCGTGAGTGCAATCACCAGCGCCGACACCGCCGCCATCATCGGGTCGATGGATTCGGTGGCATACACATACATGCGCACCGGCAGGGTCTGAGTCGCTGGCGAGCTGACGAAGATCGACAACGTCACCTCATCGAAACTGTTGATGAACGCCAGCAACCAACCGCCCGCCACCCCCGGCAGGATCATCGGCAGGGTGATCTGGCGAAACAACGTAAAGCGACTGGCGCCCAGGGACTCGGCGGCCTGCTCGGCGCTGCGATCAATCCCAATCGCCGCGGCCAACACCAGGCGCAGTACATACGGCGTGATGATCACCACGTGAGCCAGCATCAGCCAGGTGAAGCTGCCGTTCACGCCCATCAGTGCGAACAGGCGCAACATCGCCACGCCGAGCACCAGGTGCGGAATGATGATCGGTGACAGGAACAGCGCACTGAAAAAATTGCGCCCCGGAAACTGATAGCGACTGATCGCCAAGGCGGCCGGCACCGCAATCAAGGTCGCCAGGCTCGCGGCGGTAAACGCCAGGATCAGGCTGTTGTAGAACGCCTGGATAAAGTCAGCGCGCTCGAACACCGCACGGAACCAGCGCAGGGAGAAGCCCGAGGTGGGCAGGCTCAAGGTGTTTTCCGGGGTGAACGCCACCAGGCACACCACCACCAGCGGCGCCATCATGAACAGCACCACCAGCGTGTGAAAGCCGAGGGCCAAAGGACCGTTTCTGGACATGCGCTTAAACCCCCAGGGACTTTTTGTAGCGGCCTTCGACCATGCGGTTCCAACTCAGCATGATCAGCAGATTGACCAACAGCAGCACTACCGCGATGGTCGCGCCCATGGGCCAGTTAAGTTCCGAGAGGTACTGGTCGTACACCACGGTCGCGACCATTTTCAGCCGGCGTCCGCCGAGCAGGCCGGGGATCGCAAAGGAACTGGCGGCCAGGCCGAACACGATCAGCGTGCCGGACAGCACGCCGGGCATCACCTGCGGCAATACAATCCTGCGCATTACCGTGGTTTGGCTGGCGCCGAGGGACAACGCCGCCTGTTCCGCCGACGGGTCGAGTTTCTGTAGAGAGGTCCACACCGGGATGATCATGAACGGCAGCATCACGTGCACAAGGGCGATGATCACCGCGAACGGCGTATACAACAGCTTCACCGGGCGCCCGCCAAGGAATTGGATGACTTGGTTCACCAGCCCGTCCGCGCCGAGCAGCAGGCTCCAGCCAAAAGCGCGCACCACCACCGAAATCAGCAGCGGCGTGAGGATCAGGATCAGGAAAATCGAGCGCCACGGGGTGCCCATGCGGCTGAGGATGTACGCCTCGGGCACGCCGATCACCACGCAGAGCAGGGTTACCAGCGCGCTGATCCAAAACGTGCGCCAGAAGATTTCGTAGAAGTACGCATCGCTGAACAACGACAGGTAATGCGCGAAGGTCCATTCATCCGCCTTCACGCCCACCTGGTAATCGAACACGTTGAACGACAACACCAGCGTCAGGCCCAGCGGCAGAATCAGCAACCCGACAAACAGCACCAGGGCGGGTAACGACAACAGGTAGCCCCGGCTCATGCGCGCACCTCATCCGCTGCCAACACGCGCAGCAGGCTGGCTTGCCAGTCCAGGCCCACCGCCGCACCACAACTCAGCGGCGCGCTGCCGTCATTGCTGCGCACCACGGTGATTTCGCCAAGGCTGGTGTGGATGCGATACAGCCATTGGCTGCCGAAAAAGTAGCTGTCGAGGACCTTGCCTTGCAGTCGGCCGTTGCCAGCGTCCACCAACTGGATTTTTTCCGGACGCAGGCTCAGGGTCAGCTCACCGTCACCGCTTTCGTGACGCACTTGTGGGCTTCCCAACGGGTCATAGTCTCCCGGCAACAGGTTGGCCTTGCCGACAAAGTCCGAGATGAAGCGTGTGCGTGGATGTTCGTAGAGCTTGTACGGCGCGTCGATCTGGGTCACACGCCCGGCCTGCATCACCACCACGCGGTCGCTGATGGACAGCGCCTCGGCCTGGTCGTGGGTGACCATCAAGGTGGTGATGCCCACGGCGCACTGGATGCGGCGGATTTCGAACTGCATTTCTTCACGCAGGTTGGCGTCGAGGTTGGACAGCGGCTCATCCAGCAGCAACACCGGCGGCTCGATCACCAGGGCGCGGGCCAGGGCCACACGTTGGCGCTGGCCGCCGGACAGCTCACGTGGGTATCGGTCGGCGTGCGGCGCCAGGCGTACCAGTTCCAATACCGTCTTAACCTTGCTGGCGATCTCGGCGGTCGGCACTTTGCGCATCTTCAGGCCGAAGGCAACGTTGTCGCGCACCGTCATGTGCGGGAACAGCGCGTAGCTTTGGAACACCACGCCCAGGCCACGGCTGGCGGGCTTGGCATGGGTGATATCGCGGCCGTCGAGCAGGATCTGCCCGCCGCTCACATCAACGAAGCCGGCGATCATTTGCAGGGTGGTGGTCTTGCCGCAGCCCGACGGGCCGAGCAGGGAAACGAACTCGCCTTTTTCCACCGCAAGGTCGGTGGCGACCACCGCATCGACGGCGCCGTAGCGTTTGCTCAAGGCGTTGAGTTGGAGAAATGCCATGTCTGCGTTCCACCTTTTTTGAGTCGCGTCGAAACGCGCTTTTTTGTTTTGGGCAGATGCGAATGAAGTATTGCCGGTGCGTTGGCGCTCGATCTTGAGTCGGCTGCCGTTAGTTGTTCATGTCGCCCCTGTGGACGCAGATTAGGACGAAGACTAGGATGGGCGGAAGATGGTATTTCACTGAATGGAGTATTATTTTCATATTTATTCATTCAACGGAATTTAGTAAGGGATTGTTTGTTATGGATTCCACTGATCGAAATGAAATCGCCAAAGAAGTCGGCCCCGGTGGGGTGTCTCGACTGTTCGCGCTGCTGCGCACCCTGGGTGACGTGCCGGAGGGCGGCGAACGCGTGACCCAGCTCGCTCAACAGGTCGGCTTGTCCCAACCGACCACCCACCGCCTGCTGCGCAGCCTGATGGACGAAGGCATGGTCGAGCAGGACGCGCGCAGCAAGCGCTATCGCCTGAGCCTGGAGTTCTTCGCTCTCGCGGCGAATGCGGGCAAGACCGGCAACCTGCGTGATCTGGTGCGGCCGAGCATGTTGCGCCTGAGTGCGTCATTGGGTGATTCGCTGTTCTTGCTCGCGCGCTCAGGCTTCGACGCGATCTGCCTGGACCGCAGCGAAGGTCCATACCCGATCCGTACCTTCACCGGGGACATCGGCGGGCGTGTGGCATTGGGCGTGGGGCAGGGCAGCCTGGCGATCCTGGCGTTCTTGCCGGAGGAAGAGCGCGAGACGGTGATCCGCTACAACCTGCCACGGCTCAAGGACTTCCACTTGTATGACGAAGTGCTGTTGCGCTCGGAAGTTGAGAATGTGCGCAATCTTGGGTATGCGGCACGCAATACCGGGGTGCTGGAAGGCATGGCGGGGTTGGCGGTGCCGATCCTCAATCGCGACGGGCATGCAGTGGCGGCGCTGAGTGTGGCAACTATCAGTGATCGGCTGGGGCCGAGCCGCTTGCCGATGGTGGTGGAGTTGCTCAAGCGTGAAGCGGCTGCGATCGGGCCGCGGATCAATCCGTTTGATCCGACGTTGCGCAGGCCTTCGCAGACCTTTGGTGGGTAGTTCAGATGGCGGCCCACGTTACCGACCTGGCCGCCGTACTGCACATACACAGGTTCCATTCAATGCTCTGTCATCCCTCATCGCCGGCACCATCGGCTGGCGTGTGGAATGGGTAACGATCAGGCGCTTACTTAGGCAGTACTAGACTTTCTGGGTGCGTGTTAGTTATCCAGAAAATAATTTTTTTGTTCATGTTTAACGGAACTGTCCTTTTACAAACTGCCACAGATGGCTGTTGATTCAACGCTGACTTGGGCGTTGGTCAGCCTAATTGCATCAACTATCTGAGGTGTTTTAATGATAAATACTCCTTTCGGTCAGCCCACACAAACTTACTACCCGCAATCTTGCCCGTCGGAAGGTCGCGCCAGGTTTGGTTATCAGCCCGCAATGAGTAACTCAATGGAGGTCTCTCGGCCAGTCCCCAATTCGTTAGTTGCGCGAAACTTTGTCAACGCCTTCCCTTATTTCCAGGGAAAATCCGGTTTCGTCACGAAGGAAACGCTTCAACATGCTGCCAATCGTCCGCTGATCGGTGATCCGTTTCACGATCAAATGACAATGCTGGCAAGGGAGATTCTTGGCCGTCCAGGAATGATTAACTTACTCGATGGTATCAACCATGGCGGCCGTGAAGATAGTCTGATCAGCCAGGGTGATGCGCAACAGGCGGTCTATGAGTACGAGGCTCAGGAGGCAGCGTACATGCAGGGTGGACCAGCAGGGTATAACGGTGGCATGCAGGGTGGACCAGCAGGGTATAACGGTGACATGCAGGGTGGACCGGCAAGGTATAACGGTGGCATGCAACGCAGTCGTGTTGAAAATGGATATGGCGACTACGGTGCACGCAATTATCAACCGGCAGGGAACGGCATGAGCCCGCAGAATGCTGAGGTCGCGAATAATTTCAAACAGGCCAAAGACTCAGATTTAACGACGGAGTTGGGTAATAATTTTGACTACTTCAATCCCAACGAGCATGGCAAGATAACCCAGCAATCGCTTCGTGAAGTCGCAGGTCAGCCTTTGACTGGCAACCCCGTAGACGACCGGATGACCCTGTTGGCCAACGAGATCCTCAGTCGGCCGCAGGTCAATAGCAAACTGGATTCTGACCACGATGCTGACAAAGGTGACGGGTTGATTGGGCGCGATACTATTGAGCGGGTGTCCCGCCAACCTGCTGCACCGAATTATGAAACTATGAGTGACGTGGACTTGCTTGGGGCCCTTAAAGATAAATTCAAACAGTATTGGGGCAAAGATGACTACATCAGCTTCGATAGTCTTAAAGAAGCGGCTGCGGCGTCTCCTCCCACTGATAAATCTCGACTCGCGGCTGAACTTCTCCGTCGTCCGGGTCTGATGAAAGAAGTTGATGTCGGTACTGATGGTAAAGGTGGCAGGGGCGCAGAAGATGAAAGGTTTGATAGGCTCAATGTCGACCACATAATCAAAGAGAAGCAGGCGAACTAGTTGCTTGGTTGAGCGTGCTGGTTAAGATGCAGCTCATGCCGTGGGCTGCATCTTCAGCCTTGCATTGCCAGTTATGACCCTTTCTCCCAGTTGGCTCAGCCCGGGGCTGATCCTCTTTTCCGGTCGCATCACGGCTTCGGTGACGATCAGGTCCTGGGTTATGTCGAAGTTCTTGCGCATGCGCTCGGGGCGCACTTCCAGGCCGGCGAGCATGAAGTCGCCTGGCCGAGGGAGGCTAGGGTGCCGGCGGCCCCTAGGCCACGTTGAAAAACGCCACCTTGGTACTCAAGCGATCCGCCAGCTCCGCCAGTTCCTGATTGGAATGCTCCACTTGCTCGGAGCCCGCCGCCGATTGCACGGTGGAGCTATGGATGCGTGTGACGTTCTGCGCGACTTCTTCCGCCGCCGCGCTTTGTTGCACTGAAGCACTGGCGATCTGCGCGTTCATCGCATTGATCGCACCCACTTCCTGACTGATCTTGCCCAATGCCAACTGGGAGCCGCGGGTCTGCGCCACGGTGACCTGGGCCAGGCTGCGGCTGCGTTGCATGATGTCGGCGGCATCCTGGGTGCCGCTTTGCAGCTTGCCGATCATGTCGCGGATCTCCTGAGTGGACTCCTGGGTGCGCGTCGCCAGCGACCGCACTTCATCGGCCACCACCGCAAAGCCACGGCCATGTTCACCCGCCCGCGCGGCTTCGATGGCCGCGTTGAGTGCCAGCAGGTTGGTTTGTGCGGCGATGGCGTTAATCACTTCGATCACGGTTTCGATGTTTTCACTGTCGCTGGACACTTGGTTGACCCGGCTGGTGGCCTGGTCAAGGATGGTTGCCAGCTCCTCGATGGCCACGGTCACTTCGCCCACCAAGCGGTGGCCGCTCTCGACTTCTGCGTCTGCCAGAATGGTCGCCTTGGACGCGGCAGAGGCGTAGCCCGAAACTTCGCTGACCGAGGCCGCCATTTGCGTAATCGCGGCGGCCACATGCTGGGCCTCGCTGGTCTGCAGGGTGATCTGCTGACGGTTGTCGCTGACCACTGACAACAGGGTGACCGAGGAGTGACGCAGGGCCTGGGCTGCCGAGCGCACTTCGGTGATGGTGTCGCCCAGGCGCACCAGGGCGTTTTTCAGAATACCCATCACGCTGTCGGGGTAGCGGGTTTCGATGGGCTGGTTCAAGTCGCCATTGGCCAGGCGGCGGATCGCCTCGGCGACATCCTCCGGCTCGGCGCCGAGGGTGGCCTTGACCTTGCGGATGATCAACAAGGACACCAGGACGCTCAAGATGATTGCCACGGCGCTGGCCAGCAGCATCAGCACGGCAAAGTTACCGGCGGCGACTTGCACGGTGTCCAGGCGTTGCTTGATCTGGGCTTCTTCGAAGTCGATCAGGGCATTCACGCGCTTGAGCCATTCGGTGTAGTGGGCCGACGACTGGGCCAGCAGCAAGTCCTGGGCGCCGGCGATGTCATTGCTGCGACGCAGGCTGATCACCCGCTCGGTGGAGGCCAGGGCCTGGGTCTCGATGGCTTTGATATCCGCCAAAAGACGGGACTCTTCGGCGCTGGCAGCGCTTGCGACGGTGTTGGCGAACAGTCGATCCATCATCACTGCGGAGTCTTGGTAATCGCGCTTGAGCTGGTCGATCTCGGCCAGGTGGCGGCTGAGCGACGATTCATCCTTGACCAGTACCGCATCGCGAATGGCGATGGCGCGGTTGTGCACGCTGCCACGGAAGTTGATCGCGTAGCGCTGCACCACGGCGGCTTTTTCGGCCACGTCCTTGAGCGTGCTGTCGATAAAACCCACGCGTTGAATACCGACGGCGGTGATCAACACCAGCAACGACAGAATGGACGCAAAGCCCAGTCCGATACGCATCGCCAACGAGACAGGTTTTTTCATGGAAAGCTCGATATTCAGGGGAGTTAAAAGTGATGGCTAAAAGCTATCTTCGCTAGGGAATCTATCGATAGGCCCGTCACGCGTCCAATCAGAAATTACTGACTCTGCCATCGAGCGAATTGATGGAATAAAACCTGGATTCCTACGTTATCCGAAGTCGTTCGCCGTACAGGGGTGAGCCGTTGGGAGTTTCACCACAAGAGTCCTTGCATCTCCTAAAACTTTGGCTAATATGATCCGGGTAAAACAATTAATATCCGGGTAATAGCTATGCCTACGCAAAACCTTTCTACGTGCACTGCCTTCGTTGGCCACCAGCGTGTAGCGACGGGTTCCTACGCCGACGTTGCCGATACACTCGCCAGTCTTGATCACGCTGCGGGCAGCTTTCTGGTATTCGATGACGCCACCGGCCTCCAAGTCGACTTCCCCTGGCCGGCAGGTTATGCGCCCGAACAACCGCTCCAGGCCGAAGTACCCGATGAGCCTCCTGCTGCACCCTCGGTCGGGCGCCCTAAACTGGGCGTGGTCGCACGCGAAGTCACGTTATTGCCGCGTCATTGGGAATGGCTGGGCCAGCAGCGCGGCGGTGCATCGGCGGCGTTGCGCCGGCTGGTGGATGAAGCTCGCACTGCCCATGCTTCCCGTGATCAGATACGCCAGGCCAAGGAGGCCGGGTATCGTTTCATGAGCGCCATCGGCGGCGACCTGCCCGGTTTCGAAGAGGCTTCGCGCGCGCTGTTTGCGTTTGACGCAACGGACTTCTCCGGCAAGATCGCGCACTGGCCGGTGGACGTGCAAACCTACCTGGCCTGGCTGACGCGCGACGCGTTCCCAGTCTGATCACCATTCCTGGATCCCTACCCTCATGGAAGTCACTCAACAACGGCCGTTGTGGCAGATCTACCTGATCTTTCTGGCACCCATGGTGCTGTCCAACTTCCTGCAAAGTTTTTCCGGCACGCTCAACGGCATCTATGTCGGGCAGATGCTCGGCACCCAGGCGCTGGCGGCGGTGTCGGGCATGTTTCCCATCGTGTTTTTCTTCATTGCCCTGGTGATCGGCCTCGGGGCGGGCGCCTCGGTGCTGATCGGCCAGGCCTGGGGAGCGCATGAAACGGGGATGGTCAAGGTGATCACTGGCGCAACCCTGACGTTGGGGGCGCTGGTGGGGGGGACCGCGGCGGTGCTGGGCAGTCTGTTCGCACGTCCAGCACTGCAGGCGTTGGGCACGCCGGTTGATGTGCTGGACGATGCGGTTGGCTATGCCCAGAAGATGATGCTGATCATGCCGTTGTTGCTGGTATTCATCCTCTACACCCAGTTGCTGCGCGGCGTCAGCGACACGATCTCGCCGTTGCTGGCGCTGATGGTGTCGACCCTGGTCGGCCTGCTGCTCACGCCGGCACTGATTGGCGGCTGGATCGGCCTGCCGCCCATGGGCATCCAGAGCGCGGTGTATGCCGGGCTGGTGGGCAACGCGTTGGCCATGCTGTTTTTGATCTTGCGCCTTCGGCATAAAAACCATGTGATGGCGCCGGACCGCGAACTGCTCGCGGCCTTGCGCCTGGACCCTGTGATTCTCGGCAAAGTCCTGCGCATCGGCTTGCCTACCGGCCTGCAGATGGTGGTGCTGTCACTGTCGGAATTGGTCATCCTCGCCCTGGTCAACGGCCACGGCTCCCAGGCCACGGCGGCGTATGGCGCGGTGACGCAGATCGTCAACTACGTGCAGTTCCCGGCGTTGTCGATCGCCATCACTGCCTCGATCCTCGGTGCGCAGGCGATTGGTGCTGGGCGGTTAGAGCGTATCGGGCCGATTCTGCGCACCGGTTTGTTGATCAACCTGTGCCTTACCGGAGGCCTGATTGTATTGGGCTATGTGTTGTCCCACTGGTTGCTCGGGCTGTTCATTACCGACGATGCGGCACGGGTCAATGCTGAACACCTGCTGCACATCATGCTGTGGAGCATCTTGGTTTTTGGCTTCCAGGCGGTGGTTGGCGGGATCATGCGTGCCAGCGGCGTGGTGCTGATGCCGGTGGTGATCTCGATTTTCTGCGTGCTCTGCGTCGAACTGCCGATGGCGTACCTGTTCAACGCGCATTTTGGCCTGGAAGGCGTGTGGATGGCGTTCCCCGTGACCTACTTGGCAATGCTGGCCTTGCAGACTGCGTATTATCGGTTGGTGTGGCGGCACAAGCAGATCAAGCGGTTGGTGTGAGGCTCAGGCCGCGTAGCAGCAGTTCAAGACCTTGCAGGCCTTGTTCGAGCCGCTCGTCCGGGTGTTCATCCCGGGCGATCCACAGCGCGGTGCTGACCAGGCTGCCGTTGATCAGTTGCGCCAGTGCAAGGCTCGGGACGCAGGGGATCGCCTCGGTCTGCATCAGCGCCTCCAGCAACTGGCGCAATGACTCCACGCAATGTTGCTGGGCGCCGGTGTCGCCCAGGACGGCCGGCGCATCCTGCAACACAATGCGCTGGATTTCGTCATCCTGTGCCATACGCAAGTAGGCACGACAACGTTCGCAAAAGCCGCTCCAGGGGTCTTCAGCTTCATCTGAAATGCGCTGCAAACGAGCATCCATCTCGCTGTCGAGTTGGCCAACCACGGCGGCCAGCAAACCTTTCTTATCTCCAAAGTGATGGTACAGCGCCCCTCGGGTCAGGCCGGCACGGGCGGTGAAGTCGTCCATCGATGTATTCGCGTAACCTTGTGTAGCAAAAGCCTGACGCGCGCTGGCAATCAGCCGGGCGCGGGTGTCTTCGATCATTTCGGCACGGGCACGGCTCATGGTTGGGCTCACAATCGGCAAGGGAAAGATTGACATACGCTGCGTATGTTAAGCATGATTTGTCACATACGCACCGTATGTATTTTGCCTCGATTCTTGTGAATAGCAAGTTCCAGGGCATTCGTGAAGAGGTCGAGCAAGATGGCAAACCCTTACGCCGAGTTGTTCCAGGTCCCTGGCGCCCGGGCTTTTGTGCTGGCGGGCATGCTTGCGCGCATGCCGGTATCGATGACGGGGATCGGCTTGATCACCATGCTCTCGCAGGTACATGGCGGCTATGGCCTGGCCGGCTCGGTCGCGGCGGTGTTCGCCTTGGCGACGGCGTTTTGTGCGCCGCAGGTGTCGCGGCTGGTGGACCAGTACAGTCAAGGCCGAGTGCTGCCGATTGCCGCATTGATTGGCGGCGGGGCGTTGTTGATGTTGCTGCTGTGTACTCGTCTGCAAGCACCGAACTGGCTGCTGTTCCTGTTCGCCGCGTTGGCCGGATGCATGCCCAACATGTCGGCCATGGTGCGGGCGCGCTGGACCGAGTTGTACCGGGGCCAGCCCAAGCTGCAAACCGCGTTTGCCCTGGAGTCGGTGCTGGACGAGGTGTGCTTCATTATCGGCCCGCCGATTTCGGTCGGGTTGAGCGTGGTGTTGTTTCCGGAGGCGGGGCCTCTGGTCGCCGCGTTGTTGCTGGCGGTGGGTGTCACCACCTTTGTATTGCAGCGTGAGACCGAACCGCCTGTGCATGCACTTCAGGGCCACCACGGTCGCTGGCTGATTGCGTCACCCTCGGTGCTGATCCTGATGATCCTGCTGCTGGCCATGGGTGTGATTGTTGGCGTGGTGGACGTGGTCAGCGTCGCGTTTGCCCAGCATCAGGGCCAACCCGCGGCAGCGAGTATCGTGCTGTCGGTGTACGCCATTGGCTCGTGCCTGGCAGGGCTGGCGTTCGGTACCCTGAAGCTCAAGGTGTCGTTGCCTCGGCAGTTCCTGTTCTGTGGCGTGGCTACGGCTGTGACCACCTTGCCGTTGCTTCTGGTAACTAACATTCCCGGGCTCGCCGTGGCGATCTTTATCTCTGGATTGTTCTTCGCTCCAACCCTTATCGTGTCCATGGCCCTGGTGGAGCGGATCGTACCCGCCAGCCGCCTGACCGAAGGCATGACCTGGCTGATCACCGGCCTCAGCATCGGCGTGGCCATTGGCGCTGCCAGTTCCGGCTGGATGATCGACCACTTCGGCGCCACCAGCGGGTTCTACGTGGCGTTGGCGGCGGGGGCGGTGGTGCTGGGGGCGGCAGTGTTGGGTTATCGGCGGTTGGGGTAATCAGCTAACCGCAGGGCATGCGTCATTGCCATGATGTTGTAAAAACTCATTCAAGGCCTGGCGTGTCAGGTCATTGAGGGTCACTTTTTTGCGGGTCGCCGCCAGGGCTGCCGCCAAGTGCAAGTCATGGCCGACGCGGACATTGAAGGAGCCCTTGCAGGGCTTCTCCGGGGTCTGCCCGAGGGTCTGGCAAGTGGCGAGGTAGTCATCCACCGCCTCCCGAAATGCAGCGTCCAGCTCAGCGACGGTTTTCCCTTCATAGCTCACCAGCGCCTTGATGAACAGGATCTTGCCGAACAGGCAGTTGTCTTCGACGCTGGCTTCGATAGAGCCGATGTAGCCTTTGTGTTTCAGTTGGTTGTTCACTGAATCAGTTCTCCTGACCTCAATTGCTCAATGATCTGGCGCCGAATGTAGTGTTTCAGTTCGTTGCCAGGGTGAGGCTTGTGCAAGGTGATCATTGCACTGGGGTCGCCGATGTCGAACTTGACCCGGCTTCCAGCCCCTTCAATCTGTGTGTAGCCCAGCCGTAGCAGCAGCGTTACGAGCTCAGGCCAGGTAAATGCCATGTGCTCATTGAGCAGTTTGGCGAGCAGCTTTTCATTTTTGGACACGGCGTTCCCTGCGTGTAACTAAATGTAGTTGCAAAAAGTGGTGTTCGTCAATGCTAGCTCGGGTTCGGGTGTCTCTGCCGAGATTGATGTAACCCTTGATGACACACCGCTCCACGCCTTCCACTCCCCGCTAATTTTTCCCTGTCCGGTTCGTTTTATAGGGACGACGTGCCTTTGTGCTTCCCGCCTATTGCTCCGGACTCCAAGAAATGAATGCTGAAGACTCCTTGAAACTTGCTCGCCGGTTTATCGGGTTGCCCCTGGAAAAACGCCATTTGTTCCTGCAGGCCTTGCAGAAAGAAGGTGTGGATTTTTCCCGGTTTCCGATTCCGGCAGGGGTGGAGGCGGAGGATCGCCAGGCGCTGTCCTATGCACAGCAGCGCATGTGGTTTCTCTGGCAGTTGGACCCGGCCAGTGGCGCCTACAACTTGCCCGGTGCTGTACGCCTCAAAGGCACGTTGAGCCTGGAAGCGATGGAGCAAGCGTTTGCGAGCCTGGTCGCGCGGCATGAAACCCTGCGCACGGTGTTCCAGCGCCAGGCCGACGAGCGCCTGTTGCAAGTGCCGACGGCGACGTCATTGGCCGTCGAGCAAGTCGATTTCAGCCACCTCGCTACCGCCGAACGCGAACAGGCCGTCAATGACGCCGCGATCCGTCAATCGCTGCTGCCGTTCGACCTGGAAAACGGCCCGTTGCTGCGCGTGCAATTGCTCAAGCTCGACACACGGGAGCATGTGTTGCTGCTGACCCTGCACCACATCGTCTCCGATGGTTGGTCGATGAACGTGCTGATCGAGGAGTTCATCCGCTGCTACGACGCCCATGAGCGCAATGAAATACCGCAACTGCCGGCCTTGCCGATCCAGTACAGCGACTATGCCCTGTGGCAACGTCGCTGGTTGGAAGCGGGTGAGCAGGCTCGACAATTGGAGTATTGGCAGGTGCGCCTGGGTGATGAGCACCCGATATTGGAGCTGCCCACGGATCGCCCGCGCCCGGCCATGCCGAGCTACCAGGGCACGCGCCATAACTTCGCGATCGAACCCGCGCTGGCTGCACAACTGCGCAGCGTTGCGCAAAAACACAACGTTACCCTGTTCATGCTGTTGCTCGGCGCGTTCAACGTGCTGCTGCATCGCTATACCGGGCAAGGCGACATCCGCGTCGGCGTGCCAATCGCCAACCGTAACCGTACTGAAGTCGAAGGGCTGATCGGCTTTTTCGTCAATACCCAAGTGCTGCGCACCGAGCTGAGCGGGCAAACCCTTGTCTCTGAGCTGCTGCAAAGCATCAAGGAGCATGCACTGGGCGCCCAGGCCCATCAGGAATTACCGTTCGAGCGCCTGGTGGAGGCCCTCAAGGTCGAGCGCAGCCTCAGCCATACGCCGTTGTTCCAGGTCATGTACAACCATCAGCCGGTGGTGGCCGACATTGCGAGCGTCAGCACGGCCTCCGGCCTGGAGCTGGCGTTGGTGGAGTGGCAAGGCCGCACCACTCAGTTTGACCTGACCCTCGATACCTATGAAAAATCCGGCACCCTGTACGCCGCGCTGACCTACGCCAATGACCTGTTCGACGCGGCGTCCATCGAGCGCATGGCCGGGCATTGGGTGCGTCTGTTGCAGGCCATGGTGGCCGACGGTACGCAGCGCATCGGTGAATTGCCGATGCTGGATGCGGATGAGCAGCAAGTGCTGGTCCACACCTGGAACCAGACCGCCGAGGCCTACCCGACCGAGCGCGGCATCCATCACCTGATCGAAGACCAGGTGCAGGCCACGCCCGACGCGCCCGCGCTGTTGTTCGGCGCCACAGCGCTGACCTATGCCCAGCTCAATGCCCGCGCCAACCAGCTGGCCCATGCCTTGCGCGAGAAGGGTGTAGGTCCGGACGTGCTGGTCGGGATCTGCATCGAGCGCTCCATCGAAATGGTGGTCGGTCTGCTGGCCATTCTCAAGGCGGGTGGCGCCTACGTTCCGTTGGACCCTGAGTATCCCCAGGAACGCCTGGCCTACATGATCGAGGACAGCGGCATTCAGTTGTTGCTCAGCCAGCACAGCCTGTTGCCAGTGCTGCCTGCCGAGGGCATTAAGGTGATTGTCCTGGACCAGCCCGCCGACTGGCTCGATGGCTACAGCCGCGAATCGGTAAACGTTACGCTTCACGCGCTGAACCTGGCCTACGTGATCTACACCTCGGGCTCCACCGGCAAGCCCAAGGGCGCCGGCAACAGCCATCGCGCGCTGGTCAACCGCCTGTGCTGGATGCAGCAGGCCTATGGCCTGGACGCCAGCGATGCGGTCCTGCAGAAAACCCCGTTCAGCTTCGACGTTTCGGTGTGGGAGTTCTTCTGGCCGCTGATGACCGGCGCACGCCTGGTAGTCGCAGCGCCCGGCGAGCATCGCGAACCGGCGCGCCTGATCGAGACGATTGGGCAGCACGGCATCACCACCTTGCACTTCGTGCCCTCGATGCTCCAGGCGTTTATCCATGAGCCGGGTGTGCAAACGTGCACCCGCCTCAAGCGCATCGTGTGCAGTGGCGAAGCCTTGCCGCTGGATGCGCAATTGCAGGTATTTGCCAAGTTGCCTCAGGCGGGCTTGTTCAATTTGTACGGGCCGACCGAAGCAGCCATCGACGTGACCCACTGGACCTGTGTCGACGAAGGGGCCGACAGCGTGCCCATTGGCCGGCCTATCGCCAACCTCGGCACCTACGTGCTCGATGCCCAGCTCAATCCGGTTCCCGCTGGCGTCAGCGGCGAGCTGTACCTGGGCGGCACTGGCCTGGCTCGTAGTTATCATCGACGTCCGGCACTTACTGCCGAACGTTTTGTGCCCAGTCCTTTCGGTGACGGCACGCGTCTGTACCGCACGGGTGACCGCGTGCGCCAGCGGACCGACGGGGTGATTGAATACCTCGGCCGCCTCGATCATCAGGTCAAGCTGCGCGGCCTGCGCATCGAGCTGGGCGAAATCGAGACGCGCCTGATGCAACACCCCTCGGTGCGCGAAGCCGTGGTGTTGGTGCAAGGCGGCAAGCAACTGGTGGCCTACCTGGTGCTGGAAGACCAGGCGCCGGTCGATCTCAAGGCCTGGCTGCTCAGCAGCCTGCCGGAATACATGGTGCCGACCCATCTGGTGTACCTGGCCAAGCTGCCGGTAACCGCCAACGGCAAACTCGACCGCAAGGCCTTGCCAGTGCCGGACGCCGCGCCACAGCAGGCCTATGTCGCACCGGAAAACGACCTGCAGAAAGCCTTGGCAGCGATCTGGAGCGATGTACTGGGTGTGGCGCAGATCGGCCTGGAAGACAACTTTTTCGAGCTGGGCGGTGATTCGATCATCTCCATCCAGGTAGTCAGCCGTGCGCGCCAGGCGGGTATTCGCCTCAGTCCACGGGACCTGTTCCAGTACCAGAGCGTGCGCAGCCTGGCACTGGTGGCAAGCTTCGAGCAGGCGATGGTCATCGACCAGGGGGCGGTCACCGGCGAGGTGATCCTCACGCCCGTGCAACGCAGCTTTTTCGAGCAGGCGATTGCGGTGCGCCAGCATTGGAACCAGTCGTTGCTGCTGACGCCACGGGAAACCCTGGAGCCTGCGCGCCTTGAAGCCGCTTTGACCCAACTGATCAACCACCACGACGCCCTGCGCCTGCGGTTTGTGCAACAAGCTGGCGGTTGGCAGCAAGCCCATGCCGAGTCGGTGACTACGCCCGGGTTGTGGCAAACCCAGGTCGCTGACGACGCTGAGTTGGCCGCACTCTGCGACGAAGCCCAGCGCAGTCTCGATCTTGGGCAGGGCCCTTTGTTACGTGCGGCCTTAGTCACGACGGCCGATGGCGCTCAACGTTTGTTGCTGGTGGTGCATCACCTGGCGGTGGACGGCGTGTCCTGGCGCATCCTGCTCGAAGACCTGCAACAGGCTTACCGCAACGTCGCATTGCCGGCCAAGACCAGCGCCTACCAGCGGTGGGCGCAGCAGTTGCAGGCCCACGCGCAGACGCTGGATGACCAACTGCCGTACTGGCAGGCCCAGACTGCGAGTGCCGATCTGCCGTGCGATAACCCCCAGGGCGGTCTGCAAAACCGCCTGGGCAGCAAAGTCGAAATCCGCTTGAGTGCCGAACAGACCCGTCAACTGCTGCAAGACACCCCAGCGGCCTACCGCACTCAGGTCAACGACTTGCTGCTGACCGCACTGGCGCGCGTCATCAGCCGTTGGAGCGAACAGCCCGCGGCGCTGATCCAGCTTGAAGGCCATGGCCGCGAAGACCTGTTCGACACCGTCGACCTGAGCCGCACCGTCGGCTGGTTCACCAGCCTGTTCCCGGTACGCCTGCAAGCCGATGGCGAGCTGTCGGCTGCAATCAAATCAGTGAAGGAACAACTGCGCGCCGTGCCGCACAAGGGCATCGGCTACGGCCTGCTGCGCTACCTCGGAACGCCTGAGGCCCGCGAAGCCCTATCGAGCCTGGCCGCGCCGCGCATCACCTTCAACTACCTGGGCCAGTTCGACCGCCAATTCAACGAGTCGGCGCTGTTCGTTCCGTCGACCCAGGGCAGCGGTCAGGCTCAGGACCCGGAGGCGCCGCTGGCCAATTGGCTGACGGTAGAAGGGCAGGTGTATGGCGGCGAATTGGCCCTGCAATGGGGGTTCAGTCGCGAGATGTTCGACAGAGCAACCATCCAGCAGCTCGCGGACGATTACCAGCAGGAACTGCTGGCGTTGATCGCGCATTGCATCGACCCGCAGCACGGTGGCCTGACACCGGCCGATGTAAGCCTGGCGCACCTGACCCAAGCCCAGCTGGACGACCTGGCACTGCCTGCACGGAGCGTGCAAGACCTGTATCCACTGTCGCCCATGCAGCAGGGCATGTTGTTCCACAGCCTCTACCAGCAGGGTGAGGATGACGTCTATGTCAGCCAATTGCGCGCCGACGTGCAGGGGATGGACGTGGCAGCATTTCAAGGCGCCTGGGAGCATGTGCTGGCACGGCATGACATGTTGCGCACCGGCTTTGTCTGGCAAGACGACCAGGGCCAGGCCCTGCAAGTGGTGCATCGCCAAGTCAGCTTGCCCTTCATCGAATACGACTGGCGCGACCGTTCGAATCTGCCGGCGGCCCTCGATAGCCTGGCCGCCGAGCACCATCGCCAGGGCTTCGAGCTGGCGAGCCCGCCGTTGCTGCGGGTGGCGCTGGTCCGCACGAGCGAAGACCACTGGCACTTGATCTATACCAGCCACCACATCCTGATGGATGGCTGGAGTAATGCCCTGGTCCTCAATGAAGTGCTGCAAGCCTGCAAGGGCCAGGCGCTGCCGCCGGTAGGCGCGGCGTTTTCCCAGCATATTGCTTGGCTGCAACAGCAGGACCCTGCGGTGGGCGAAGCGTTCTGGCGCCAGCGCCTGGCGCAGTTGGAAGAACCGACGCACCTGGCACGTGCAGTGGCCAAAAGCGCCGCGCACACGGGTGCCGAATACGGCGAACTCCTGTGTGAGTTGGATGCCATTCAGACTCAGCGCCTGACCGCTTTCGCCCGTGCCCATCAAGTGACCCTCAACACCCTGGTGCAATCGGCGTGGTTGTTGCTGTTGCAGCGCTACACGGGTCAGTCCAGCGTCGCCTGTGGGGTCACGGTATCCGGGCGCCCGGCGCAGCTGGCGAATGTCGAGCAGCAGGTCGGCCTGTTCATCAACACCTTGCCGCTGATTGCTGCCGCCAGCCCGGCGCAAAGCGTCAGCGACTGGGTGCGTAGCGTTCAGGCATTGAACCTGGAAATGCGTGACCACGAACACACGCCGCTGTTCGACATCCAGCGTTGGGCCGGCTCGGCCGGTGAGGCGTTATTCGACACGTTGGTCGTGTTCGAAAACTTCCCGGTGGCCAAGAGCCTGGAGCAGCCGGGGGAGAGCGGCTTGCGTTTCAGTGCTGTGAGCCATCAGGAACGCACCAATTACCCATTGACCCTCACCGTGCAGGGCGGCGAGCACCTGAGCCTGCACTTGGAATACTTGCGAGCCGAGTTTGCCGCCGACGCGGTGCAGCACATCGGCGCCTACCTGCAGGGCTTGCTACAGCAATTCGCCAGTGCGCCGGAACAGGCCTTGGGCGCCGTGCCGTTGCTGCTGGAACACGAATACACCCGCGTGCTGCAAGACTGGAACCCGCGGGGTGTTGCTCAAACCGCCAAGGCCAGCGTATTGCAGCGTTTTGAACAACAAGCACTGCTGAACCCGGAAAACATCGCACTGATCCTCGATCAGCAACGCATGACCTATGCCGACCTCAACCTGCGCGCCAATCGACTGGCCCATCGCCTGATCGAGTTGGGCGTCAGCGCCGACACCCTAGTGGGTGTTGCGGTGGACCGCTCTCTGGAGATGATCGTCGGCTTGCTGGCGGTGCTTAAGGCCGGCGGCGCTTATGTGCCGCTGGACCCGAAATACCCAGCCGAGCGCCTTCAGTGCATGATCGAGGACAGCGGTCTGCAATGGCTGCTGACCCAGCAGCCGTTGGTTGAGCAGTTGCCGCTCAGCGAGGATCTGACCCTCGTTTGCCTGGAAACCGGAGTCGACTGGCTCGTCGATTACAGCAGCGAAAATCCGTCTTCCAGCACGCAGCCGGCCAACCTGGCCTACGTGATGTTCACCTCCGGTTCTACCGGCCGGCCAAAAGGCGTGGGCATCGATCTGGGCGCCCTGGCTCGGCATGTGGAAGTCTTCACCGAGTTGTTTGCGTTGCAAGCCCATGACCGCGTGCTGCAGTTCGGCACCTTTAATTTCGATGGTTTCGTCGAGCAACTCTACCCGGCGCTGTGCTGCGGCGCTGCGGTGGTGGTACGCGGCGGCGACCTGTGGGACAGCGACACCTTCTATCAACAGCTGATCGAACACGACATCTCCGTGGTGGACCTGACCACGGCCTACTGGCTGCTGCTGGTGCGCGACTTTGCCGACCGGGGCCCGCGTGACTACGGACGCCTGCGCCAACTGCACATCGGCGGCGAAGCCATGCCGCCGGAAGGCTTGAATGCCTGGCGGGCAGCGGGCCTGGAGCATGTGCGCCTGCTCAACACCTATGGCCCCACCGAAGCCACGGTAACCGCCACCGCCTTGGACTGCGCTGCCTATGTGGATGGCCGTGAAGCCCTGCCGTCGATGATGCCGATCGGCCGCGTGCTGGATGGCCGTGCCATCTACCTGCTGGATGCCAACCTCAACCCGGTGCCGGTAGGTGTGGCGGGCGAACTGGTCATCGGCGGCCCGCTGTTGGCGCGGGGTTACTTCAATCGCCCGGACCTGACGGCCCACCGCTTCATTCCCGATCCGTTTTGCACCGACGGCGCTGGTCGCCTGTACCGCACCGGTGACCTGGCCCGTTACCGTGCCGATGGCATGATCGAGTACGTGGGCCGTATCGATCACCAGGTCAAGGTCCGTGGTTTCCGCATCGAACTGAGCGAAATCGAAGCGCGCCTGCTGGCCCAGGCCAGTGTGCGCGAGGCGTTGGTCATCGCCGCGGACAACCAGTTGGTGGGCTACGTCGTGGCCACTCAAGCGCTCGATGAATCCCGGCAAGCCGAACTGCGCACCCAACTCAAGGCCGTGCTGCGCGAGGAGCTGCCGGACTACATGGTGCCGGCGCATCTACTGGTGCTGGAGCGCCTGCCTCTGAGCCCCAACGGCAAGGTCGACCGTGCCGCGCTGCCCAAGCCGGATGCCAGCCATTCGCTGGCCGAATGGGTCGCGCCCGTCACTGAGAAGGAGCAACGCATCGCTGCCATCTGGGCCCAGGTGCTGGGTGCCGAGCGGGTAGGGCTCAACGATCACTTCTTCGAAATGGGTGGTCATTCGCTGCTCGCCACGCAGGTGGTGTCTCGGGTGCGTCACGGCCTGGGCATCGAAGTCGCGCTCAAGACGTTGTTTGAACAGCCTGTGCTTGGCGACTTTGTCAGCTGCCTGGGCGACGTCCAGGGGTCGGCACCGGCGCTGGTAGCGGTAGACCGTACTCAACCCTTGCTGCTGTCCTACGCCCAGGAGCGTCAGTGGTTTCTCTGGCAGCTGGACCCGCACAGTTCGGCCTATCACGTGCCCAGTGCGCTGCGCTTGAAAGGTCCGCTGGACCAGGTGGCCCTGCAACGTGCCTTCGATACCCTGGTAGCGCGCCATGACAGCCTGCGCACGCACTTGCAGCAAGAGGCCGACCGCACGGTACAAGTGGTCAGCCCGCAGGCACGGATCGAGCTGGTGTCAGAACCCACCGATGAGGCCCAGCTCAAGACCAGGGTTGAAGCGCTGGTGGCTCGACCTTTCGACCTGCGCCAGGGGCCGCTGATGCGTGTGAATCTTCTGCGCCTGGCAGCAGAGGAGCATGTGCTGGTCCTGGTGCAGCACCACATCATCTCCGACGGTTGGTCCATGCAAGTGATGGTCGACGAGCTGGTGCAGCTCTACGCCGCCTACAGTCAAGGCCAGGCGCTGCAATTGCCGGCGATGCCGATCCAATATGCCGACTACGCAAAATGGCAGCGTGACTGGATGGAGGCCGGGGAAAAAGCGCGCCAGCTCGATTACTGGCGTGACCTGCTGGGCGGTGAGCAGCCGGTGCTGGAGTTGCCGTTCGATCACCAGCGTCCGGCGGTGCCGACCCATCGGGGTGCACGCCTGAATATTGCGCTGCCGTCCGCGCTGATCGACAGCCTCAAGACCCTGGCCCAGCACGAAGGCGTGACACTGTTCATGGTGCTGCTGGCTTCGTACCAGGCGTTGTTGCATCGCTACAGCGGCCAGCAGGACATTCGTGTCGGTGTGCCGATTGCCAACCGTAACCGGGTCGAAACCGAGCGGCTGATCGGCTTCTTCGTCAATACCCAGGTGCTCAAGGCCGATGTCGACGGGCAGACCACCGTCCGGCAGCTATTGACCCAGGTCAAACAGCGCGCACTGGAAGCCCAGGCGCATCAGGATTTGCCGTTCGAGCAACTGGTCGAGGCCCTGCAACCCGAGCGTAGCCTGAGCTTGAGCCCCTTGTTCCAGGTCGCGTTCAACCACCACATCAGCCTGGCCGGCGAGCATTTGCAGCGCCTGGCGCAGCTGGACATGAGCCCGGTGAACTGGGATGAAACCGCCGCGCATTTCGACCTGATCCTGGACATCGAGGAGTCCGGGAACCAGCTCGGCGCATCGCTGAGTTATGCCACCGATCTGTTTGCACCGGCGACCATCGCGCGCATGGCCAGCCATTGGCAGAACCTGTTGCAGGCAATGGTTGCCGATCAACAGCAGCCCATCAGCCAATTGAACCTGCTGGGCGAGGATGAGCGGCAGCACATCCTGCGATTGTGGAACCAGACTGACGCTGGCTTCTCGGCCGAGCGTCTTGTGCATGAGTTGGTGGCTGACCGCGCCAGGGAAAATCCGCAGGCGATCGCGGTCAAATTCGACGCGCAAACCCTGAACTATGGCGAGCTGGACAGCCAGGCCAATCGCCTGGCCCACGCCTTGATCGCCCGTGGCGTCGGCCCGGAAGTGCGCGTGGCGATCGCCATGCCACGCAGCGCCGAGAGCCTGGTGGCGTTCCTCGCGGTGATGAAAGCCGGTGGCGTGTATGTGCCGCTGGACATCGAATACCCGCGTGACCGCCTGCTGTACATGATGCAAGACAGCCGTGCGCAATTGTTGCTGACCCATAGCAGCGCGTTGCAGCAACTGCCGATTCCCGAGGGCTTGGACACCCTGGCGATTGATCGCACCGAAGACTGGGCGGATCACGCCGACACGGCGCCAGAAGTGGCATTGGACGGCGATAACCTGGCCTACGTGATCTACACCTCCGGCTCCACCGGCATGCCAAAAGGCGTGGCGGTGTCCCACGGTCCGTTGGTGGCGCACATCATCGCGACCGGCGAGCGCTATGAAACCAGCCCGTCTGACTGCGAACTGCACTTCATGTCGTTCGCCTTCGACGGCTCCCACGAAGGCTGGATGCACCCGCTGATCAACGGTGCCAGTGTGCTGGTCCGTGATGACAGCCTGTGGCTGCCCGAATACACCTACGCACAAATGCACCGTCACAACGTGACCATGGCGGTGTTCCCACCTGTTTACTTGCAGCAACTGGCCGAGCATGCCGAGCGTGACGGCAACCCACCCAAAGTGCGTGTGTACTGCTTTGGCGGTGATGCGGTAGCCCAGGCCAGCTACGACCTGGCCTGGCGCGCACTGAAACCGACCTATCTGTTCAACGGTTACGGCCCGACTGAAACCGTGGTCACACCGTTGCTGTGGAAAGCCCGCCGTGGCGATCCATGCGGTGCCGTCTACGCGCCCATCGGCACCTTGCTGGGCAACCGCAGCGGCTATGTGCTGGACTCGCAACTCAACCTGCAACCCATCGGCGTAGCTGGCGAGTTGTACCTGGGCGGCGAAGGCGTGGCACGGGGTTATCTGGAACGGCCGGCACTGACTGCCGAGCGTTTTGTGCCGGACCCATTCGGCAAACCTGGCAGCCGCGTATATCGCAGCGGCGACTTGACCCGTGGTCGTCCGGATGGGGTGGTGGATTACCTCGGGCGTGTTGACCATCAGGTGAAGATCCGTGGTTTCCGTATCGAACTGGGCGAGATCGAAGCGCGCCTGCGTGAGCAGGACAACGTTGGCGAAACCGTGGTGGTCGCCCAGGACGGTCCGACCGGCAAACAACTGGTGGCGTATGTCGTGCCGGCCGAGGGCCCGCTCGCCAATGAAACCCAATTGCGCGAAACCTTGCGCCGTGCGCTGAAAACCCATCTGCCGGATTACATGGTGCCCGCGCACTTCATGTTCCTGGCGCAGATGCCATTGACTCCCAACGGCAAGCTTGACCGTAAGGGCCTGCCCGAACCGGATGCCAGCCTGCTGCAACAGGCCTACGTGGCCCCCGAAACCGAGCTGGAACAGCAGATCGCGGCGATTTGGGCCGACATATTGCGCCTGCCGCAGGTCGGCCTGAACGACAACTTCTTTGAAGTAGGCGGCCATTCCCTGCTAGCGATCCAGATCACTTCGCGGGTCCAGGCCGATCTGGGCCTGGAAGTGCCGTTGGTGGAAGTGTTCCAGACCGAAACGCTGCGCGCCTATGTGCAGGCCGCCGCCACCTTCCGCGCCGGCAGCGCGGAAGATTTTGATGATCTTCGTGACTTTTTGAGCGAACTAGAGGCGATTTGACCCATGCTTTCCAACCCAAACATCGATCTGGTTTCGCGCTTTCTTCGCCTGCCTCTGGAACAGCGCCAGCAGTTTTACCAACGCCTGCAAAGCCGGGGCATGAGCTTCGCCCAACTGCCGATTGCCTCGATCCGCGAGGACGGCCAGCACCTGCCGCTGTCCTACGCCCAGGAACGCCAATGGTTTCTCTGGCAGTTGGACCCGGACAGTGCCGCCTATCACGTCCCTGGTGCCCTGCGCCTGAGCGGGTGCCTGGACAAGGCGGCCCTGCAACGCAGCTTCGACACCCTGGTGGCACGTCATGAAAGCCTGCGCACCCGTCTGCATCTGGACGGTGAGCAACGTGCCCAGGCAGTACTCCCACAGGCTGTCATCGAGATCGCCGAAAGCGCGGTTGACGAGGCAAACCTCAAGGCATCGGTAGAAGCTGAAATCGCCCGTCCCTTCGATTTGCAGCAGGGGCCTTTGCTGCGTGTCAGCTTGCTTGCACTGAGTGACCAGGAGCACGTGCTGGTATTGGTGCAACACCATATCGTCTCCGACGGTTGGTCGATGGGCGTGATGGTGCAGGAACTGATGCAGCTCTACGCCGCCTACAGCCAGGGGCAGGACTGTGCCTTGGCGCCGCTGCCGATCCAGTACGCCGACTACGCGCTATGGCAACGCAGTTGGATGGAAGCGGGGGAGAAGGCCCGTCAGTTGACGTATTGGCGTGAACTGCTCAGCGGCACGCAGCCGGTGCTGGAACTGCCGTTCGACCAACCGCGTCCGGCGCAACAGAGCTTTCGTGGCGCGCGTCAGGATATTGCGCTGGAACCGGCATTGGTCGAGGGGTTGAAGGCCCTGGCCCAGCGCGAAGGCGTGACGATGTTCATGCTGTTGCTGGCGTCCTTCCAAGCGTTTCTGTACCGCTACAGCGGCCAGCCGGATATTCGCGTCGGCGTGCCGATTGCCAACCGCAATCGCGTCGAGACCGAGTCGCTGATTGGCTTCTTCGTCAATACGCAAGTACTCAAGGCCGACCTCGATGGCCAAATGAGCTTTGCCCAGTTGCTGCAGCACACCAAGCGCCGTGCGTTGGAGGCCCAGGCCCACCAGGACCTGCCCTTCGAACAGTTGGTGGAAGCGCTGCAACCCGAGCGCAGCCTGAGCCACAACCCGCTGTTCCAGGTGATGTTCAACCATCAGGCCCGTTCGCATTCCGCAGGACAGCAACTGCCTGGCCTGAGCGTGGCCAACCTGGAGTTGGACAGCCACAGCGCCCAGTTCGACCTGAGCCTGGATACCCAGGAAAGCGGCGAGGGCATCTGGGCCTCGTTGACCTATGCCACCGACCTGTTCAGCGCCGCGACTGTCGCGCGGATGGGTGAGCATTGGCTGGGCCTGCTGCGTGACGCGGTGGCGAACAGCGCATTGCCTTTGCAGGACCTGGCGACGCTCGACGCCCATGAGCGCGAGCACATCCTGTATCAATGGAACGCCACCGAGCGCGGCTATCCGCAAGGGCAGTGGGTGCACCAGTTAATCGAAGCCCAGGCGCTGGCACGGCCAGATGCGCCGGCGTTGTGCTTCAACGACCTGTCCCTGAGCTACGCTGAACTGAATAGCCGCGCCAACCGCTTGGCCCATCGCCTGATTGAAGCCGGCGTAGGGCCGGACGTGCTGGTAGGGTTGGCCGTGGAGCGCTCCATCGACATGGTGGTCGGCTTGCTGGCCGCACTCAAGGCCGGGGGCGCCTATGTGCCGCTGGACCCGGAATACCCGCGTGATCGCTTGGCGTACATGCTGGAAGACAGTGGCGTGAAACTGCTGCTGACCCAGGCGCATCTGCGTGATCAGTTGCCGACTCCCCAAGGTCTGGAAACCCTGGTGTTGGGTGAGTCGGATTACTCAGGCTACAGCGACGCCAACCCCGGCATTGCCCTGGACGGCGAAAACCTGGCCTATGTCATCTACACCTCAGGTTCCACCGGTCAGCCAAAAGGCGCGGGCAACCGTCATTCGGCGTTGCTCAACCGCCTGCAATGGATGCAGGAAGCCTATGGCCTGGACGCCGGCGATACCGTGCTGCAAAAGACCCCGTTCAGCTTCGACGTGTCGGTGTGGGAATTCTTCTGGCCGCTGATGACTGGCGCGCGCCTGGTGGTCGCCGCGCCGGGTGATCACCGTGATCCGGCCAAGCTGATCAACCTGATCAATCAACAACAGGTCACCACGCTGCACTTTGTACCGTCGATGTTGCAGGCCTTCCTGCAGGATCCGGCGGTGTCGACCTGCCAGAGCCTGCAACGCATTGTGTGCAGTGGCGAGGCCTTGCCGGTGGATGCCCAGCAACAGGTTTTCGCCAAGCTGCCGCACGCCGGACTCTTCAACCTGTACGGCCCGACTGAAGCGGCCATCGACGTGACCCACTGGACTTGCGTGGACGAAGGCCGCGATGCGGTGCCGATCGGCCGTCCGATTGCCAACCTAGGCTGCTACATCCTCGACAGCAACTTCGAACCGGTGCCGGTAGGCGTGCTGGGTGAGTTGTACCTGGGTGGTATCGGCCTGGCGCGGGGTTACCACCGCCGACCGGCGCTCACCGCCGAACGTTTTGTCGCTCACCCGTTCGTCAAGGGCGAACGCCTGTACCGCACCGGCGACCTGGCGCGCTACCGAGACAACGGCGTGATCGAGTACGCCGGGCGTATCGACCATCAGGTCAAGCTGCGTGGCCTGCGCATCGAATTGGGTGAAATCGAAGCGCGCCTGCTGGAGCACGACTGGGTGCGTGAGGCCGCCGTGCTGGCGGTTGACGGTAAATACCTGGTCGGCTACCTGGTGCTGCAAAATGCCAGCGATGACTGGCGTGACGTGCTGGGCGTCCATCTCGGCCAGCACTTGCCGGACTATATGGTGCCCGCGCAATGGGTGCTGCTGGAGCAGATGCCCCTGAGTCCCAACGGCAAGCTGGACCGCAAGGCGCTGCCCAAACCCGAAGCCACTCACCACTACGAAGCGCCGCACAGTGCGCTGGAGCAACAGATCGCCGCGATTTGGGCCGACGTGCTGGGCGTTGAGCAGGTGGGTTTGAACGACAATTTCTTCGAGCGTGGCGGTGATTCGATCATCTCCATCCAGGTGGTCAGCCGCGCTCGGGCGGCCGGTATCCATTTCACCGCCAAGGCGCTGTTCCAGCACCAGACGGTGCGCAGCCTGGCCCGCGTGGCGCAGTTGCAGACGGCACAGGTGATCGACCAGGGCCCGGTGCAGGGCGCGACGCCGTTGCTGCCGTTCCAGCAACTGTTCTTCGATATGCACCTGCCGGACCGTCACCACTGGAACCAGTCCTTGCTGCTGACGCCACGCCAGCCTCTGCTGGCCGAGCCATTGGAAGCTGCGCTGCAAGCGCTCACCCTGCACCACGACGTGCTGCGCCTGAGTTTCAGCCAGCAAGCCGAAGGCTGGACTGCGCGGCATGATGCGCAACCTGTAACGCTGCTATGGCAGGCCAGTGTGCAGGACGCCGCCGAACTGCAAGCCCTGTGCGAGCGCGCCCAGCGCAGCCTCGACCTGCAACAAGGCCCATTATTGCGTGCGGTACTCGCAGAAATGGCTGACGGCTCCCAGCGCCTGCTGTTGGTCATGCACCACCTGGTGGTGGACGGTGTCTCCTGGCGGGTGTTCCTCGAGGACCTGCAAAGCCTGTATCGCCAGCAGAAATTGCCGGCCAAAACGTCTTCGTTCAAGGCCTGGGCCGAGCGTTTGCAGGCGCATGCCCGCAGCGAATCGATCGAGCCGGAAAAAGCCTTCTGGCTGCAACAGCTACAAGGCGTGCCTGCCGATTTGCCCTGCCGTGATCCCCAAGGCGCACGTCCCGGCCGTCTGGCCCAGACGGTGGTCAGCCAACTGGATGCCGAGCGCACCCGGCAATTGCTGCAACAGGCGCCCACGGCGTATCGCACTCAGATCAACGACCTGCTACTGACCGCCTTGGCACGCGTCATCTGCCAATGGACCGGGCAAGCCTCCAGCCTGATCCAGCTGGAAGGCCATGGCCGTGAAGACCTGTTCGACGACATCGACCTGACCCGCACCCTGGGCTGGTTCACCAGCCTGTTCCCGGTGCGCCTGACCCCGGCCGAATCCCTGGCCACCTCGATCAAACAGGTCAAGGAGCAACTGCGTGCCGTGCCGGACAAAGGCCTGGGTTTCGGCGCGCTGCGTTACCTGGGTGACGACGCCACGCGCCAGGCGTTCAGCGCGCTGCCGGTGCCGCGCATTACCTTCAACTACCTGGGCCAGTTCGACGGCAGCTTTGACCAGCCGGACGGCCTGTTCACACCAGCTTCGGAAAACGCTGGCGCCGAACAGAGCCCGGATGCGCCACTGGGCAACTGGTTGACCCTCAACGGCCAGGTGTACGGCGGCGAACTGCAAATGGGTTGGACCTTCAGCCCGCTGATGTTCGACGCGCCGCAGATCGAAGCCTTGAGCCAGGCCTTCACCCGCGAACTGACGGCATTGGTTGAACACTGCTGCACCCCTGGCAACAACGGCGTGACGGCGTCCGACTTCCCGTTGTCGCGCCTGAACCAGCAGCAGTTGGAATCCTTGCCGTTGGCCGCCGATGCCGTTGAAGACATCTACACCCTGTCGCCGATGCAGCAGGGCATGTTGTTCCACACCCTGTATGAACAGACTGCCGGCGACTACATCAACCAGATCCGCGTGACGGCCGATGGCCTGGACGTGGCGCGGTTCCAGCAAGCTTGGGATGCCACGGTGCAAGCCCACGATGTACTGCGCAGCGGGTTCTTTTGGGAGGGCCAGCTCGAATGGCCGTGCCAAGTGGTCTATCGCGAGGCTCGGTTGCCGATCGAACACCTCGATTGGCGCGCGATGCCGGAGCGCGAACTGGAATTGCAGAACCTTCAGGAGGCCCAGCGCCGCCAGGGCTTCAATCTGGCCAAGGCGCCCCTGGTGCGCCTGGTGCTGGTGCGCACCGATGAGCAACGCCATGAACTGATCTACACCAGCCATCACATCTTGATGGATGGGTGGAGCAATTCGCGGCTGTTCGGCGAAGTGCTGCAACGTTATGCCGGTGTCGCAGTGCCTGAAGCGGCCGGGCGTTATCGCGACTACATCGGCTGGCTGCAGCAGCGTGATGCCGCAGCGACTGAAACTTTCTGGCGCGAACAACTGAGCGTTCTGCAAGCACCCACGCGCCTGGGCAGCAGCCAGCCGACGGCGGCGGAGGGGCATGGCGAGCATCAGCTCAGCCTGGATCGCGCACTGACTGAACGGCTTGAAGCCTTCGCGCGCAATCACAAGGTCACGCTCAACACCCTGATCCAGGCGGCGTGGCTGGTCCTGTTGCAGCGCCATAGCGGGCAGCCGGTGGTGTCCTTCGGTGCCACCGTGGCCGGGCGCCCGGCAGAGTTGGCGGGGGTGGAGCAGCAGATCGGGCTGTTCATCAACACCCTGCCGGTGATCTGCGCAGTGGACGCCCAGCACACCGTGGCCGACTGGCTGCAAGCGGTGCAGGCGCAGAACCTGGCGTTGCGTGAGCATGAACACACCGGGCTGTACGATATCCAGCGCTGGGCCGGGCAGGGCGGTGAAGCCTTGTTCGACAACATCCTGGTGTTTGAAAACTATCCGGTGTCCAAGGCCCTGGAGCAGGGCGGTGGCAGTGGCATCCGTTTCGGCCTGACGGATTCTCGCGAACAAACCAACTTTCCGCTGACGGTGCTGGTGGATGTCGGTGACACGCTGTCGGTGCAATTCAGCTATGCGCGTGCGCATTTCAACGCAGTCACGGTGCAAACCTATGGCCGCCATTTGGTCAACCTGCTGCAAGCCATGCTCGAAGGCGACCAACAACGCCTGGGCGACCTGGCAATGCTGGAGGTGGCGGAACGCCAACAAGTGGTCGTTGACTGGAACGCCACGGCGCAGGACTACCCGCTACAGCACTGTGTGCATCAACTGATTGAACAACAGGTGGCGCGCACGCCGGACGCTGCGGCGCTGGTGTTTGCCGAGCAGCGCTTGAGCTATGACGAGCTGAACCGGCGTGCCAATCGCCTGGCTCATCGATTGATCGAGGCCGGTGTGGGCCCGGACGTGCTGGTGGGCCTGGCGGTAGAGCGTTCGATTGAAATGGTGGTAGGCCTGCTTGCGGTGCTTAAGGCCGGTGGCGCCTATGTGCCGCTGGACCCGGAATACCCGCGTGATCGTTTGGCGTACATGCTCGACGACAGCGGCGTGAAACTGCTGCTGACCCAGGCGCATCTGCTTGAGCAACTGCCGATTCCGCAAGGCTTGAATAGCCTGGTGCTGGGTGAAGCCGCGTTCGAAGGCTACAGCGACGCCAATCCTGAAATTGTGGTGAACGGCGAAAATCTCGCCTATGTGATCTACACCTCAGGCTCCACCGGCCAACCCAAAGGCGCCGGCAACCGTCATTCGGCCCTGGCCAACCGCCTGCAGTGGATGCAGGAGGCTTACGGCCTGGATGTGAGCGATACCGTGTTGCAAAAGACCCCGTTCAGCTTCGACGTTTCGGTGTGGGAGTTCTTCTGGCCGCTGATGACTGGCTCACGCCTGGTGGTTGCGGCGCCGGGCGCTCACCGGGATCCGGCCAAGTTGATCAAGCTGATCAATACAGAACAGGTCACCACGCTGCACTTTGTGCCGTCGATGTTGCAGGCCTTCCTGCAAGACCCGACGGTTGCGACCTGTCACACCCTGCACCGCATCGTGTGCAGCGGCGAGGCCTTGCCGGTGGACGCCCAGCAGCAGGTCTTCGCCAAGCTGCCCCAGGCCGGGCTCTACAACCTGTATGGTCCGACCGAAGCCGCCATCGACGTGACCCACTGGACCTGTGTCGATGAAGGCCGCGATGCAGTGCCGATTGGTCGCCCGATTGCCAATCTCGGGTGCTACATCCTCGACAGCAACTTCGAGCCGGTGCCGGTCGGCGTGCTGGGCGAGTTGTACCTGGGCGGCATCGGCCTGGCGCGCGGTTACCATCGTCGTCCAGCACTGACTGCCGAGCGTTTTGTTGCCCACCCGTTCGTCAAGGGCGAGCGCCTGTACCGAACGGGCGACTTGGCGCGTTACCGCGAAGACGGTGTGATCGAGTACGCCGGGCGTATCGACCATCAGGTCAAGCTGCGTGGCCTGCGCATCGAGTTGGGCGAAATCGAAGCGCGCCTGCTGGAACACGACTGGGTGCGTGAGGCCGCCGTACTGGCGGTGGATGGCAAGTTCCTGGTGGGCTACCTGGTGCTGCAAAACGCCGATGACGACTGGCGCGATGTGCTAAGCGCCCATCTGGCGCAACAGCTGCCGGACTACATGGTCCCGGCCCAGTGGATGGTGTTGGAGCAGATGCCCCTGAGCCCCAACGGCAAGCTGGACCGCAAAGCCCTGCCGAAAGCCGACGCCAGCCTGCAAGCCCGGGAGTACGTCGCCCCGAACAGCGAACTGGAGCAACAGATTGCCGCGATCTGGGCCGAAGTGCTGGACGTGGAGCGGGTGGGCCTGCACGACAACTTCTTCGAGCTGGGCGGGCATTCCCTGCTGGCAACCCAGGTGGTGGTGCGCCTGCGCGAGCAGTTGCACGCCGAATTCGACGTCAAATCGATTTTCACCACGCCGACCCTGGCCGAGTTCAGTGCCCATGTCGCCGCCCAGCAAACAAATAATTCGCCGGTGCAGGACGCATTGGCTAAATCCTTGGAGGCCCTCAAACGTCTATCAGCAGAAGATTTGGATAAATTGATTTCCTGAGGGGCGTGGCGTGCAAGCATTAATCGAGTCGGTAGGGTCACTTTCGGCGCAACAAAAGAAAGCGTTGGCGGTAATGCTCAAGCAGCAAGGCATCAACCTGTTTGAGATTGCCCCGGTTTTCAAGCGTCAGGAAGGTGAACCCCTTCGACTCTCTTATGCCCAGGAGCGCCAGTGGTTTTTGTGGCAGTTGGAGCCGCAAAGCCCGGCCTACCACCTGCCGCGCGCCCTGCGGTTGAAAGGCCGCCTTGACCGGGCGGCCTTGCAACGCAGCTTCGACAGCCTGATCGCCCGCCACGAAAGCCTGCGCACCTACTTGCAAGAGGATCTTGACCAGGTGCTGCAAGTGGTCAGGCCTGAATTGCAGCTGGATATCCCCCTCGAAACGGGTGACGCCGCGCAGCTTGAAGCGCAGGTGCAAGCGGAGGTCGCCAAGCCCTTTGATCTGCAACAAGGCCCGCTGCTGCGGGTCAAGTTGCTGCAGGTGGCGCCCGATGATCACGTGTTGGTGCTGGTGTTGCACCACATCGTCTCCGATGGTTGGTCGATGCAGGTGATGGTCGACGAACTGGTGCAGTTGTACGTCGCCTACAGCCAGGGCCAAGACCTGCGCCTGCCGGACTTGCCGATTCAATACCCGGACTACGCCTTGTGGCAGCGCAGTTGGATGGAAGCCGGCGAAAAGGAGCGTCAGCTCGGTTATTGGTGCGAGCGGTTAGGCGGCGAGCAGCCGGTGTTGGAGTTGCCGCTTGATCACCCGCGTCCGGCCGTGCAGAGCTACCGCGGTGCGCGCCTGGACATTGGCCTGGACGCAGCACTGGTCACGGGCCTCAAGGCGTTGGCCCAGCGCGAAGGCGTGACGCTGTTCATGTTGTTGCTGGCATCGTTCCAGACCCTGTTGTATCGCTACAGCGGGCAGTCGGACATCCGCATTGGCGTGCCGATTGCCAACCGCAATCGGTCGGAAACCGAGCGGTTGATCGGCTTTTTCGTCAACACCCAGGTACTCAAGGCCGACATCGACGGTCAAATGACCTTCAGTCAGTTGCTGGCCCAGGTCAAGCAACGTGCGCTGGAGGCCCAGAGTCATCAGGACCTGCCGTTCGAACAGTTGGTGGAGGCCTTGCAGCCCGAGCGCAGCCTGAGCCACAACCCACTGTTCCAAGTGATGTTCAACCATCAGACCGAAGGCCGTCGGGTACGTGGTGAGCAGCAGTTGCCGGGGCTGGCGGTGGAAGCCTTGGAGTGGGACAGCCTGAGTGCGCAGTTCGACCTGAGCCTGGATACCCAGGAATCGCCCGAAGGCATTTGGGCGTCGCTGACCTATGCCACTGACCTGTTCGACGTGGCGACCGTGCAGCGCATGGCTGAGCATTGGCAAACGTTGTTGCGTTCAGTGGTCGGGCGCGCCAGCAATCGCATTGCGCAACTCGCGATGCTGGTCGACGACGAGCAACGCCGGTTGTTGCAAGACTGGAACCACAGCGCGGCGGCGTTTGAGGACCTTGTGGGTGTACAGGGATTGTTTGAAGCCCAGGTTCAGCAGCATCCCGACGCAGTTGCCTTGTGCCTGGACGATCAGTCCATCAGTTACGCTGAGCTGAACCGTCAGGCCAATCGTCTGGCCCATCACTTGATCAGTCTGGGCATTGGCCCGGAAGTGTTGGTGGGCGTAGCGGTCGAGCGTTCGTTCGATATGGTGGTGAGCCTGCTGGCGGTGCTCAAGGCCGGCGGCGCCTACGTGCCGCTGGACCCGCAATACCCGCGTGAACGCCTGCTGCATATGCTCGAAGACAGCGGCGTGCGCCTGGTGCTGACCCAGGCCCATGTGCCGATGCCATTGCCCGAAGGCATGGCGACGCTGGACCTGGCGGATGCGCGCCTGGCGCTGTGCCCTGAGCGCGACCCGCAGGTAGCGGTCTCGCCGCAAAACCTGGCCTACGTAATCTACACCTCGGGCTCCACCGGCAAGCCCAAGGGCGTGGCGATCAACCATGCGGCACTCACCGAGTTTTCCAGCATTGCCGCGGGTTATTCGCGGTTGACCCCTGAAGATCGCGTGCTTCAATTCGCGACCCTTAACTTCGACGGTTTCGTCGAGCAGCTGTACCCGGCATTGACCCACGGCGCCACCGTGGTGCTGCGCGGTCCGGAGTTGTGGGACAGCGCGCGGTTGTACGATGAAATCATCGCCCAGGGCATTACCCTGGCCGACTTGCCGACCGCCTATTGGAACCTGTTCCTGCTCGACTGCCTGGCCGCCGGCCCGCGTTCCTACGGCGCGCTTCGCCAGATCCACATCGGCGGCGAAGCCATGCCGCTGGACGGTCCGGCACAGTGGTTGAACGCCGGGCTCGGCCATGTGCGTTTGCTCAACACCTATGGCCCGACCGAAGCCACCGTGGTATCGAGCGTGCTGGACTGCACGGCGGGCACCGAACTGATCGGCGCCACCGCCAGCCCGATTGGCCGCGCGCTGCCAGGTCGCGCGTTGTATGTACTGGATCGCGATCTGAACCTGGCACCGTTGGGCGCCGTGGGCGAGTTGTATATCGGCAGCCGCTGTGGCCTGGCGCGTGCCTATCTGAACCGTGCGTTGCTGACGGCTGAGCGTTTTGTGCCGGACCCTTTCGGTGAGACCAGCGAGCGTCTGTACCGTACCGGTGACCTGGCACGCTACCGCGCTGACGGTGTAATCGAGTACGTCGGCCGGGTCGACCATCAAGTGAAAATCCGTGGTTTCCGCATCGAGCTGGGTGAAATCGAAGCGCTGTTGCTGGCCCAGGCGGGCGTGCGTGAGACGCTGGTGTTGGCGGCCGACAACCAGCTCGTTGCTTATTTGGTTGCCGAGCAAAACGACGCCGAAGCGCTCAAGTCGATCCTGCGTGAACAATTACCGGATTACTTGGTGCCTGCGCACCTGATCTTCCTTGAACGCATGCCGCTGAACCCGAACGGCAAGCTGGACCGCCAGGCACTGCCCAAGCCGGATGCCAGCCAATCGCAGCAGGTGTGGGTCGCGCCGGTCACCGAACTGGAGCAGCAAGTCGCCGCAGTGTGGGCCGATATTCTCGGCGCCGAGCGGGTAGGGCTGACTGACCACTTCTTTGAGATGGGCGGGCATTCGTTGTTGGCGATGCAGGTGGTGTCGCGCCTGCGTCATGCATTGGGGCGTGAAGTCCCGCTGAAACTGATGTTCGAGCAACCGCGCCTTGAAGGTTTTGCCGCCACCCTGCACGCACTGGAGGCGCCGGAAGGTGAGCAGGCGCCGCCGCTGCTGGCGGTCGGCCGCGAACACCCACTGCCGCTGTCTTACGCCCAGGAGCGCCAGTGGTTTCTCTGGCAGTTGGACCCGGACAGCGCTGCGTACCATATCCCCAGCGCCTTGCGCCTCAAGGGGGCTTTGGATGTCTCGGCGCTGCAACGCAGTTTCGAGGCCCTGGTGGCGCGCCATGAAAGCCTGCGCACCCATGTGCAAGTGCAGCCGGAGGGCGCGCGGCAAGTGATTCGAACTGATGCCGCCTTGCCGATCAGGTTGGGCGAGGTCAACGAGGCCGACCTACAGGCCCAGGTCGAGGCCGAGATCGCCCGGCCATTCGATTTGCAAGAAGGGCCGTTGTTGCGCGTGACCCTCCTGCGCCTGGCCGAAGACGACCATGTGTTGGTGCTGGTGCAGCATCACATTGTGTCCGATGGTTGGTCGATGCAAGTGATGGTCGATGAGTGGGTGCAGTTGTATGCCGCATTCAGCCAGGGCCGGACGCCAGACCTGCCGGGTATGCCGATCCAGTACGCCGACTATGCCGTGTGGCAACGCACCTGGATGGAGGCTGGGGAAAAGGTCCGCCAACTCGATTACTGGCGTGACCTGCTCGGCGGTGAACAACCCGTACTGGAATTGCCGTTCGACCATCAGCGCCCGGCACAACAGAGCCATCGCGGCGCGCGCCTGGACGTAGCGCTGCCGACCACCCTGGCCGCCGAGCTCAAGGCCTTGGCCCAGGCGCAGGGCGTGACCCTGTTCATGCTGCTGCTGGCCTCGTTCCAGACCTTGTTGCACCGCTACAGCGGCCAGCAGGACATTCGGGTCGGCGTGCCAATCGCCAATCGCAACCGGGTCGAGACCGAGCGGCTGATCGGCTTTTTCGTCAATACCCAGGTGCTCAAGGCCGATATCGATGGGCAGACCACCGTTGCCCAGTTGCTGGCCCAGGTCAAGCAGCGCGCGCTGGAAGCCCAGGCGCATCAGGACCTGCCGTTCGAGCAACTGGTCGAGGCCCTGCAGCCCGAGCGTAGCCTGAGTCTCAACCCGCTGTTCCAGGTGATGTTCAACTTCCAGGCCGAAGGTCGTACCAGTGATGAACCCCAGGCGCTGGCGCAGTTGCGCATCGAAGGCTTGGCGTGGGACCGGCGTACCGCCCATTTCGACCTTGACCTGGATGTCCAGCAAAGTCCGGACGGGCTCTGGGCGTCGCTGGGGTATGCCACCGACCTGTTCGAAGCGTCGACCATCGAACGCATGGCGCGGCATTGGCAGAACCTGTTGCAGGCGATGGTTGCCGATCAAGAGCAAACCATCGCGCAGCTGAACCTGCTTGACTTTGATGAGCAGCAACACATTCTTCAACTGTGGAATCAGGCAGATGCAGGCTTCTCGGCCGAGCGTCTTGTGCATGAATTGGTAGCCGATCGCGCCAGGGAAAATCCGCATGCGATCGCGGTCAAATTCGACGCGCAAACCCTTAACTATGGCGAGCTGGACAGCCAGGCCAATCGCCTGGCCCACGCCTTGATCGCCCGTGGCGTCGGCCCGGAAGTGCGCGTGGCGATCGCCATGCCGCGCAGCGCCGAAAGCCTGGTGGCGTTCCTCGCGGTGATGAAAGCCGGTGGCGTGTATGTGCCGCTGGACATCGAATACCCGCGTGACCGCCTGCTGTACATGATGCAAGACAGCCGTGCGCAATTGTTGCTGACCCATAGCAGCGCGTTGCAGCAACTGCCGATTCCCGAGGGCTTGGACACCCTGGCGATTGATCGCACCGAAGACTGGGCGGATCACGCCGACACGGCGCCAGAAGTGGCATTGGACGGCGATAACCTGGCCTACGTGATCTACACCTCCGGCTCCACCGGCATGCCCAAGGGCGTGGCGGTGTCCCATGGCCCGTTGGTGGCGCACATCATCGCGACCGGCGAGCGCTATGAAACCAGCCCGTCTGACTGTGAACTGCACTTCATGTCGTTCGCCTTCGACGGCTCCCACGAAGGCTGGATGCACCCGCTGATCAACGGCGCCAGCGTGCTGGTCCGTGATGACAGCCTGTGGCTGCCCGAATACACCTACGCACAAATGCACCGCCACAATGTGACCATGGCCGTGTTCCCACCCGTTTACTTGCAGCAACTGGCCGAGCATGCCGAGCGTGACGGCAACCCACCCAAGGTGCGTGTGTACTGCTTTGGCGGTGATGCGGTAGCCCAGGCCAGCTACGACCTGGCCTGGCGCGCACTCAAGCCGACCTATCTGTTCAACGGTTACGGCCCGACTGAAACCGTGGTCACACCGTTGCTGTGGAAAGCCCGCCGTGGTGATCCATGCGGCGCGGTTTATGCCCCCATCGGCACGTTATTGGGCAACCGCAGCGGCTACGTACTCGACTCGCAACTCAACCTGCAACCCATCGGCGTGGCTGGCGAGTTGTACCTGGGCGGCGAGGGCGTGGCACGGGGTTATCTGGAACGGCCGGCACTGACTGCCGAGCGTTTCGTGCCGGACCCATTCGGCAAACCTGGCAGCCGCGTGTATCGCAGCGGCGACCTGACCCGTGGCCGTCCGGATGGCGTGGTGGATTACCTCGGGCGTGTCGACCATCAGGTGAAGATCCGTGGTTTCCGTATCGAACTGGGCGAGATCGAAGCGCGCCTGCGTGAGCAGGACAACGTTGGCGAAACCGTGGTGGTCGCCCAGGACGGTCCGACCGGCAAACAACTGGTGGCGTATGTCGTGCCGGCCGAGGGCCCGCTCGCCAATGAAACCCAATTGCGCGAAACCTTGCGCCGTGCGCTGAAAACCCATCTGCCGGATTACATGGTGCCCGCGCACTTCATGTTCCTGGCGCAGATGCCATTGACTCCCAACGGCAAGCTTGACCGCAAGGGCTTGCCGCAGCCGGACACCGCGCAGTCGCAAGGCGTCTGGGTTGAGCCGGTAACGCCGTTGCAGCAGCAGGTCGCGGCGATCTGGGCGCAGGTGTTGGGGGCCGAGCGTATCGGCCTGAACGATCACTTCTTCGAGCTGGGCGGGCATTCGTTGCTGGCCATGCAGGTGATCTCGCGTGTGCGGCAACTGCTTGGACGAGAGGTCGCCTTGCGCACCTTGTTCGAGGCGCCGCAGTTGGAAGGCTTTGTGTTGGCCTTGCAGGCTGCGGACCAGACGCTGGCGCCGCCGATGCTGGCGGTCGGGCGTGACCAGCCGTTGGCGCTGTCGTTTGCTCAGGAACGCCAGTGGTTCCTTTGGCAACTGGACCCGCACAGCGCGGCTTACCATATTCCCAGCGTGTTGCGCCTGAACGGGCACTTGGATCAACAGGCCTTGCAGCGCAGCTTCGACGCATTGGTGATGCGTCATGAGAGCTTACGTACCCAGGTCCACCAGGACGGCGAGCGTGCGGTTCAAGTGATTCGCCCAGCCACTGCGCTGGTGATTGCACGGGCAGATGCCGACGCCGCCCATCTTCAACAGCAGGTCGAAGCCGAGATTGCCCGGCCCTTCGACTTGCAGAGTGGCCCACTGCTGCGCGTTACCTTGCTGCGCCTGACTGACGATGAACATGTGCTGGTGCTGGTGCAGCATCACATCGTGACAGACGGCTGGTCGATGCAAGTGATGGTCGACGAGTTGGTACAGCTATACGCCGCCTACAGCCAGGGCCAGACGCCGCAGTTGCCGGAACTGGCGCTGCAATACGCCGATTACGCGCACTGGCAGCGCCAGTGGATGGCGGCGGGCGAGCGCGAACGTCAATTGGCGTATTGGCAGCAACTGTTAGGCGGCGAACAGCCGGTGCTGGAACTACCCACTGCGAATGCGCGGCCGGCGGTGCAAAGCTACCGTGGCGCCAGCCTGCAACTTGAATTGCCGCCCGCGCTGGCGGCCGGGCTCAATGCTCTGGCGCAGCGTGAAGGCGTCACGTTGTTCATGGTGTTGCTAGCGTCTTTCCAGAGTCTGCTGTACCGCTACAGTGGCCAGCAGGACATCCGCGTCGGTGTGCCAATCGCCAACCGCAGCCGGGTTGAGGTGGAGCGCCTTGTCGGGTTCTTCGTCAACACTCAGGTGTTCAAGGCGGATATCGATGGGCAGCTCTCTGTCGGCCAATTGTTGCAGCAGGTCAAGCGCCGCAGCCTGGACGCCCAGAGCCATCAGGACCTGCCGTTCGAGCAATTGGTGGAGGCCCTGCAACCAGAGCGCAGCCTCAGCCATAACCCGCTGTTCCAGGTGATGTTCAACCACCAGAGTGAGGCGGGGCTGATGACGTCGGGGCAGTCACTGCCGGACTTGCGCGTAGAAGGGCTGGATTGGGGCAGCCAGACCGCGCAGTTCGACCTGAGCCTGGACACCCAGGCTTCGGCGGAGGGTATCCACGCCACCCTGACGTACGCGACCGACCTGTTTGCGCCCGCCGTTCTCGAGCGCATGCTGGCCCATTGGCAGAACCTGTTGTGGGGCATGCTGGATGATCCGCAACAGCGGGTCAGCCAATTGCCGCTGCTGGAGCCTGTCGAACAGCAGACCCTCGTAAGGCAATGGAATGCCACGGCGCGCGACTATCCACAACAGCCGGTGCATCAATTGATCGAAGCGCAGGTTGCGCAGACGCCGGATGCCCCCGCACTGGTCTTCGCCGCGCAGCGCCTGAGCTATGCCGACTTGAACCGGCGCGCCAACCGCTTGGCCCATCGCTTGATCCAGGCTGGCGTCGGGCCGGACGTGTTGGTCGGATTGGTCGTGGAGCGTTCCATCGAGATGGTGGTCGGCCTGCTCGCCGTGCTCAAGGCCGGCGGTGCCTATGTGCCGCTGGACCCGGATTACCCGCCTGAGCGCCTGGCGTACATGCTTGAAGACAGCGGCGTGAAGCTGCTGTTGACCCAGTCCCACCTGCTGGAACAACTACCGCGTGCCGAAGGCATCGAATGCCTGTTGCTGGGTGACTCTGGGTTCGAAGACTTCCCTGACACCAATCCCGGCCTTGCGCTGGACGGCGAGAACCTCGCGTACGTGATCTACACCTCCGGCTCCACCGGCCAGCCCAAGGGCGCGGGCAACCGCCATTCGGCGTTGACCAACCGCTTGTGCTGGATGCAAGAGGCCTACCACTTGACCCCTCGCGATACGGTGTTGCAGAAGACACCGTTCAGCTTCGACGTGTCGGTTTGGGAGTTCTTCTGGCCGTTGATGACCGGTGCGCGCCTGGCGGTCGCGGCGCCAGGGGATCACCGTGATCCGGCGAGAATGGTGGCGCTGATCAACGCCGAACAGGTGACGACGCTGCACTTTGTGCCATCGATGCTGCAGGCGTTCATGCAGGATGCGGCGGTCTCCAGTTGCCAGAGCTTGCGCCGCATAGTGTGCAGCGGTGAAGCGTTGCCGGTGGACGCGCAGCAACAGGTCTTTGCCAAATTGCCTGCGGCCAGCCTGTACAACCTGTACGGGCCGACGGAAGCCGCCATCGACGTGACCCACTGGACCTGCGTCGATGAACAACGCGACACGGTACCCATCGGCCAGCCGATCGCCAATCTGCAGACCTACGTGCTGGATGCCCAGTTGCAAGCGGTGCCCGTCGGCGTGGCGGGCGAGTTGTACTTGGGCGGCCTGGGCTTGGCGCGCGGCTACCACCGCCGTCCCGCGCTGACCGCTGAACGTTTCATTGCCTCGCCGTTCGAGTCGGGGGCGCGCTTGTACCGCACGGGTGACCGTGTGCGCCAGCGCGCCGACGGTGTGATCGAATACCTCGGGCGCCTGGATCATCAGGTCAAGTTGCGTGGCCTGCGTATTGAGCTGGGTGAAATTGAAGCGCGCATCCTCGAAACCGCTGAAGTCCAAGAGGCGTCGGTGCAGGTGGTCGATGGCAAGCATCTGGTCGGCTACCTGGTGCTGCAAACGACCGGTGACCACTGGCGCGAACCGCTCAGTGCGCACCTTGCGGCGCATTTACCCGACTACATGGTTCCGGCGCAGTGGGTGTTGCTGGAACAGATGCCCCTGAGCCCGAACGGCAAACTGGACCGCAAGGCCTTGCCCAAGCCCGACGCGTCTCAGCACCAGCAGGTGTTCCGCGCGCCACACACCGAGCAAGAACAGCGCCTTGCAAAGATCTGGGGCGAGGTGTTGGACGTCGAGCGCGTTGGCCTGGATGACAACTTCTTTGAACTGGGCGGTCACTCGCTGCTGGTGTTGATGCTCAAGGAACGCATCCGCAAGGCCACCGGCAAGACGCTGTCGGTCAGCCAATTGATGCTTAACCCCACGGTCGCAGGGCAGGTGAATTGCCTGGGCAACGGCGCGGGGCAGTCGCTGATCGTCAAGCTCAACAGCCAGACCGAAGGCACGCCGCTGTTCCTGTTCCACCCAAGCTACGGCTCGGTACATTGCTACAAGGCCATCGGCCTGGCACTGCGCGAGCAGCGGCCGGTGATGGGCGTGATCTGCCGCGCGTTGGCCGAGGAGGGCAGCGCCGTACCGAGCTGGCAAGCGATGGTCGAGGACTACACCGGGCAATTGCTCGATGCGTTGCCCGAAGGTCGCTATCGTCTCGCGGGCTGGTCCATGGGCGGTAACCTTGCGATGGAAGTCGCCCATGCCTTGGAGCAAGCCGGGCGTGAGGTGGAAGTGGTCGGCTGGATCGATGCCTCGCCGCCTTACTGGCTCAAGGCTTACTGGGACGCAGCGGTGATTGCGGATGACGATGAACTGTCGGTCAACCAGCGCCGCGTTGAACTGTTGCAGGTGATGTTCCCGGCGTCGAGCCAGCAGATCCACACCGCCTGGTTGGACAGCCAGGCATTCTTCAGTGATCAAGCGCAGCAATGGCAGGCACTGGGCGCCTGGGCTGAAGAGGCGTTGGGCGAGACGTTCCGGGAAATCAAGGCAAGCTTGCTTGAGGGGGATGAAGCGCAGATCTCCTGGGAACTGGACCGCACCCTGGGCCAGCGGCTCAAGGACGCCGACTTCAAACCGCTCAAGGCGCCGATCCGCTGCTGGTGGGCCGCCGGCAGCCGTGCAGGCCAGCATCGCCAATTGATTGAAGCGACCATGGAGCAGGTGGTGGGCCAGGGGTGTGTCCAACAGTCGGTGCTGATCGACTCCACCCACGATCGCATCATCGATAACGCTGCGTTTGTGCAGAGCTTCGCCGATGCGATGAAGTAACGGTCGGCAGCAACCCAAGCCCCTGGCCTCTACGGCCAGGGGCTTTTTTGTGCCGGGTGTACGGGCCGGCAGGCACTAAAAAGCCCCTGGTCATTGCGCATGGCCAGGGGCTTGGTTGGAACGGCTAGCGTCTATGCATCAGAAGTTCCAGCGGGTGCTGAGCATGATGTTACGCGGGTCACCGTAGTAGACCGAATTGTAGAAGCCGATGTTGGTGTAGTACTTCTTGTCGAAGATGTTGTTGACATTGAGGCTGGCCGATACGTTCTCGGTGACCTGGTAACGGGCCATCAGGTCCACCAGCCACAGCGGATCCTGGGAGAGTTTATCCTGGCTGCCGGTGGTGTAGTTGTTGGTCAGCACCTTCCAGCCCGTACCCTGCCAGCGCACGCCGCTGCCCAGGGTCAGCTTGTCGAGGGCGCCGGTCAGCTTGTAGCTGGTGTAGAGGTTGATTTGGTCTTCCGGCTCCCAGGTCGAGAGTTTTTCACCGTCTTTGTCGCGCATGATCTTGTGCGTGTAGCCCGCCTGCAACTGCCAGCCGGGGGCCAGCTCGCCGGAGACTTCCGCTTCATAGCCCTTGGTCTTGGCCTCGGTGCCCTTGGACGCGTAGTCAAGACCAGGGTAGCTGTCGGGTATGTAGTCATTGTCGTCGATGGCACGGTTTTTCTCGTGTACTTCGAAGTAGGCGAGGCTGGCGTTGAGGCGGCCATCGAAGAATTCGCCCTTGAAGCCGACCTCATAGTTCTTGCCTTCATCCGGTTCGATCGGCTTGTTGTTGCGGTCGCGGTAGTCGTCCTGAGGCAGGTAGATCTCGGTGAAGCTGGCATAGGCCGAGAGGTTCTCGGTGAAGTCGTAGGTTAGGCCGGCGTAAGGCACGACCTTGCCGGTGTCCTTGACCTGGCTGGTGCCGCTGACCTCGTAGTTGTTGACTCGGGTACCCAGGATCAGGTGCCAGTCATCGGCCAGGCTGAAACGGCCGGTGATGTACTGGGCGCTCTGGCGGGTCAGCTCGTCGTTGCGCTTGGTCTGCGGGCCACGGTCAGGCTTGGGCGCGTCGCCGTCCCAATCGAAGTAATCGTGGCTGTTGTTGTAGTTGGTGGCGTTGGTGTAGTCGCGGCCCAGCCAGCGGGAGCGCGAGACCGAGGCGCCGACTACCAGTTCATGCTCGCGGCCGAACAGGCTGAACGGCCCGGTGGCGTAAAGGTCGCCGGTGTCGCTGGTGGTCTCGCCATTGTAGGTACGCGTAAGCAGCGAAGCCTTGCCGGTGGCTGCGTTCGGTGCTAGCAGGGCGGACAACGGTGCCTTGTAGCCGTTGATCTGGTGGTTGTACTGCGCCTTGCCAACCCAGCCGTTATCGAACGTATGTTCCAGGGTCGCGAACCCGGTGCGGGTGTACTGGGCCCACTTGCTGTACTTGGCGCCGTTGTTGAACGAACGCGAGGTGCTGATGCGGTTGCCCTCGGAATCATACAGCGACGCTGCCCCTGACCAGCTGGAGCCTTGTGGGTCGCTGTCCTGGTAGTCACCGCCGACGGTCAGCAGCGTGTCCGGCGCCAGATCGAATTCCAGGATGCCGTAGTACACGTTGGTCTTGCGCTGGTAGTGATCGAGGAACGTGTGTTTGTCCTGGTAGGCCGCCACCGCACGGCCGCGCACGTTGCCGGATTCGGTGAGCGGACCGCTCACATCCACTTCCGAGCGGTAGTTGTCCCAGGAACCGGCGCCCAGGTCGATGTAGCCCTTGAATTCCGAGGTCGGCTTCTTGCGGACCATGTTGATGGTGCCGCCAGGGCCACCGGCGCCGGTCAGCAGGCCGGTCGCGCCCTTGAGGATTTCGACGCGGTCGTAGATCACTGTGTCGGTCAGGGTGTGGCCGGACGAATACTGGGCGTCTTGCAGGATGGGAATGCCGTCGTACTGGAAGTTCTGGATGGCAAAGCCACGGGAGAAGTAGCTGGTGCGTTCGCTGTCATACGCGGCAACAGTGATGCCGGGGGTATGGCGCATCACGTCGTCGATCGACTTGAGGTTGAAGTCATCCATGGCCTGGCGGGTCACCACCGAGATCGATTGCGGCGTCTCCCGTGGCGTCAGCACCATGCGGGTCGCGGTCGCGATGGTTCCGGGTGTATAGGAACCCGAACCTTCGGTAATGGTGCCGAGCTGGTTGGCGGTCACCTGGGTGGCGCCCAGCTCCAGGGCGGACGAGCGGCCGGCAGTCAGTGTCATCGTGTTGCCTTGCAGGTCGAAGTTCACGCCGGTGCCGGTCAGCAGCGTGGTCATGGCCTGGCCAGGCTGCAACTTGCCCTTGACCTTGTGGCTGCGTTTGCCTTCGACGTCGGTCGGGCTGTACAGCACTTGCAGGTTGGCCTGCTTACCAAATTCTTGAAGAGCGCTACCCAGCGACTGTGCAGGGACATTCAGCTCGATCTCCTGCGCCTGAACATAACCGGCGACTGGCAGCGTCAGCGCAACGGCAATCGCGCCAGGTAGCACGTGGGTGTTCAAGAGGCGGCGCATGGAGAGTGCCTTGCTCAAGGGACTCAGACCAAATGTTGCTGGCATGGGTGAATTCTCTTCTAGGTATTTAGTGGGCAGATTTTAAATATTTGTTGGGGTTGGTTCTCATTACCACTAGTGAGACGTTCCTACCTGTAGAAACCGGAAAAGAAATTCACGCCGGTTCCATTTCGTGCACCACTTGGCCGGCGCGCAGGCGCACCAACTGGTCGGCGATGTCGAAGTAGCGGTCGTCGTGGCTGATCACGATGATGGTCTTGCCCAGGCGCTTGAGGTCCGGGAGCAACTCGGTATAGAAAACGCGGCGGAAGGCCGGGTCCTGGTCGGCGGCCCATTCGTCGAACACCAGCACCGGCCGTTCTTCCAGCCAGGCATTGACCAGAGCCAGGCGCTTGCGCTGGCCGGTGGACAGGTCGGTGGTGCTGAACACGCCGTCCTTGACGCTGACCTTGTGCGCGATTTCCAGGCGTTCCAGGTACTTGGTCGCGCTGTCCAGTGACTGGGTGGCGCTGCCTTGGACCAGGTCATCGAACAGGTAATAGTCAGCAAACACCGTGGTGAACAACTGGCGGTAGTCGTCGCGCGCCGGATCGGTCACGGTTTCGCCATTGAGGCAAATTTCCCCGGCCTGCGGTTGGTACAGGCCCAGCAACAGCTTGATCAGGGTGGTCTTGCCGCAGCCGTTCTCGCCCACGATAAACACGATGTCGCCCTGCTTGATGCTCAGGTTGATCGGCCCAAGGTGGAACGGTTGGCTGCCTTCCACCGGCGGCGGGCTGTAGCTGACGCCGCGCAGTTCCAGGCTGTTGACTACTGGCGTGGGGGCTTCGCTGCCATCCATCAACAGGTGGGGTTCGGGCGACGAGAAACGGTCGGACAATTCGGTGATACGCGCAAACGCAATCCGCGCCTTGCCGATGATTGGCAAGTAACCCACCACGTGCTCCAAGGGGCCTTTCATGTACAACAACACCAGTACGAAGCCAGTGATCACCGCCGGGTCCGGGTTGGGGCTGTAGGCCTGCATCGCCAGGGCCAGGCCGATGACCACGAAAAACAGCATCGAGCCGAAGGTTTTGGCGACGATATAGATGTTCACCGAGCGCACCTGGATATCGCTGATGCGGTCGGCGGTTTCCTGGATGCGGTGGGTGTTCATGCGGTAGCGGCGGGGCCGGTGGATGCGCAATTCCTTGGCGCCCGAGGCGATTGCGGAATAGTAGCGTTGCAGCTCGTCTTCCTGGTCGCGGGCCTCATCGAAACCGCGAATGCCCTTGGCGCCGGCGATGAATTGCACGCTGCTGCCAATGATGATGGCGACCACCATCATCAGGAACATCGGCACCGACAGGTAGGCCAGGTAGCCCAGGCAGCCCAGGGTCACCGTCGTTGCGATGGCCAGCGGAGTGAACGCGAAGGAAAAGTCACTGATGGTGTCGACGTCATGGGTCAGCACCGGAATCAGGCGGTGGGAGCGGTACTGTTCGATCTGTTCGATGGGCGCCGACAGCACCTTTTCACCCAGGTCCTTGCGCAGGGCCGCGATAATTCGCTGGCCGACGTAGTTGGTGCCAATGTCCGAGACGATCGAGCTGGTCAGGGCCAACAGGCACAGCGCCGCAAACGTCAGGATCACGCCCTGCGTCATCCCGGTCGTAGAGTGCAGGGCGTTATTGATCGTCGCCAGCAGCAACGTGATGGCCAGGCCGCCGGCCATGCCCAGGGCGACGGAGACCGTCACGATGGTGCGAAAGGGCCTGAGCAATGCGAGCAGACCGTTGAAGGCGCCGCGCTTGGGGTCGGTCATAAATACTTCCCGGAAAGTGAGAAAAGAGGGGACTGGGCACACAGACCCTTACCCATGACAAACGAAGGATTGGCGCGACTATTTAGCTCGGTGTGCCGGGCGGTGAAGGGGGTGGATAAATTGCACGGGGGCTGGTTCGTTCTTGTGGTGTAGGCGCACGCGTATTGGCGTGCCTGATCTATCCAGCGAGAGCGAAACAATGACGAAAAAGAATCTGGTGTACGTGTGGTCCCTGCGCAATGCCGCGGCCGACAAGGCCGGGCAGCCGGTGGCCTACAAGGATCATGAGCGCTACATGATGTCGGTGCTGGAATCCCTGGCGGGGGCGCTGAACGACACGCCGCTGGGCGAGGCCTACAACCTGGTGGGCGTGGTGTATGACGATGACGAGCAGAACCCGCGGGATCAGCAATTGGTGGCCGACTACGGTTTTGCCTACCAGCCGGGGCGCCAGTGGCTGTATCCGGCCGACCTGCGCGTGCAGGGGCGGCTGGTCAATGACTTGCTGCTGAGCGTGCCGTCGACCTATCGACGCCTGCCACGGGGCAGTGCGGAACATATCGCCGGCAAGCAGGATTTCGAACGCCGCCTGCATGACACGCTGGTGGAATTGAAGGCCGATATCGTGGTACTGGACGGCCTGCTGGTGATCCTGGATGAGCTGGTGCGCCCCGGTGCGCCGTTTGCCCGGCGCATCATGAACATCCATCCGGGCATTACCCGTATTGAATCGCCGTACGAGCGCCGTGGTGCCTACGCCACCTGGAACGCCTTGTATGGCGCACGTGGTCTGACGGTTACGGATTGGGCGACCAAGGCCACCACGCCTTCGGAACCGCTGTACCTCACCGGTGCCTCGTTCCACTACGTCGACAACGGCATTGATTCGGGTGAAGTGTTCCACGACGTGCTCAAGACCGAGATCACGCCGGAAGACACCATCCTCGAATTGCGCTGGAACAACTTCAACAACAGCCTGTTCCCGGCGTTGCATGAAGGGCTGGCGTTGTTGGCGCAGAAGGGAATCTAAGCGGGCACGGTTAAGAATGTGGGAGCGGGCTTGCTCCCACATTAAATCTCCTGGGTGTTACAGGTCGCGCACTACGCGGAACCCAATCCAATCCCCCCGCGTCTGCGGATAGATGGTGTTGCGATTGCCCGAGCGCGAAAATACCGGCGCCTCGCCCCAATCATTGCCCCGGATCATGTAGCCCTCGCAGTTAGGCTCCATCCACGCGCTGCCATCGGTAGGCGCGCCGATGTAGTTGGGGTGTTCGCAGTCGGCCACTCGTTCGTAGACGTTGCCATGCATGTCGTACATGCCAAACGCATTCGGCGGGTAACTGCCGACCGGCGACGAGTAGCTGTAGCCATCTGCGGGGCCATAGGTATTGGCGTGCTTGGCGATGCTGTAGTCCTTGCCTTCATCGAACGGGAAGGGGAACGGCCCGGTAGAACCGGCGCGCGCGGCGTACTCACGCTGGGACTCGCTGACCATGTGGTACTGCTGGCCGGTCTTTTTCGACAGCCAGGCCACGTAGCTCTTGATGTCGTCCATGTCCATGCACACCGCCGGCTGGCGTGGGCCCTGGGGATAGCGCGGCTTGCTGGCGATGCATTCGCGGCCGGGGCGAGTGTCGCCATCGGCGATCTTCACGCCGGTCTGGCGCACGTAGCTGTCCCATTCGCCGGCGGTGATGTGGAAGCGGCTCATGGCGAACGGCTTGGCGAAGGTCACCTCATGCATCGGGCCTTCATCCGGCTCGCGGCCGACTTCATCCTCGGGCGTGCCCATGGTGAAGGTGCCGGCGGGCAGCACCACCATTTCCGGGCAGTCCTTGCAATCCTTGAACACCTTGCCGGGTTGCGGCGCGGCGGCCTGGGCCAGGTTGGGCAGCAAGGCGCCGCACAGGGCGGTGAGCGCCAGGGCCGTGAGGGGTTTGTTCATGTGGGCCTCTCATTCAAAGGGGAAAAGGTGTGCGTCACGCCCGCTGGCTCAGCAAGGTCATGAAGCGCTGGATCTCGGCGGAGGAATTGAGCAGGCCGGGAGCGGTGCGGATCACCGGGCCGACATCGCGGTCCACCGCGTCGATCACCACGCGGTTTTTCATCATGTAGGCCGCCACGGCATCACTGTCCTGGCCTTTGACGCGGAAGAAAGTGAAGCCAGCCGACAGTTCAGGGCTGTGCGGGGTGACCAGTTCGATCTTCGGGTGGGCCAGCAATTGGTCTTTCAGTTCGGTATTGAGTGCGTGAATCCGCGCCTGCACCTGCGCCTTGCCCAGTTGCAGGTGCAGTTTGAAGGCCTCGTCCGCCGCCCAGCGATGCTCGAAGGCGTGGTAGCCGCCCGGGGTCATGATGGTGGCGAAGTCCTTGTCTTCGGAAAAGGTCGGTACCATCGGTGTCACATACTTGTTTTGCGAGTCGCGGGCGCAGACCAGGCCGGTGCCGCGTGGACCGAACATCCATTTGTGGGTGCCGGCGATGAAAAAGTCGCAGTGCATGTCCGGGAAGTCGAGGTTTTCCACGCCGAAACCGTGCACGCCGTCCACTACATAGAGGATGCGGTCCTTGTCGTCACGGTTGCGGTTGTGTTCTTCCACCAGCTTGCCGATCTCGCCGATGGGCAGCTTCACGCCGCTGCCGGACTGCACCCAGGTCATGCCGAGTACGCGGGTGTTGGCGCGGATATTGCGCTGGATGTTGCCCAGCACCTCGTCGGCCGATACGCGGTTGGCGTTGTCGAACAGGCGAATCTTGCGGACCTGGGTCTGCTCTTTGCGCACCCGGAAATCCAGGCTGAACTCGGTGGCGTAGTGTTCGTGGACGGTGGTGAGGATCTCCTGGTCAGGCCGTACCTTGATCCCGCCATAAATCATCGCCAAACCTTCGGACGTACTTCCGGTCAGGGCGATTTGCGGTGGGGTGGCCCTCAGGTAACGGCCGGCCCATTCGCGCACCTGGCCTTCGCGCTTCCAGGTTTCCTGCAGGTCCCAGTCCATGGCCAGCCCTGGGTTGCGGTCGATCTGCGCGCGGTAGCGCTCGATGGCCTCGCGCACCGGCTTGGGGTGAGTTGCCACCAGGAAGTTGGAAAAGTGCAGGTAGTCCGGGTCCTGGTTGAACAGTTGCTTGAGTCCCGTCCATGGGTCATCGGTTGCTGCGTTGGCGGCGATGGCCTGCGGAAGCAGGGCGGCGCCCAGTGGCAGGCTGGCGGCAAGTACCCCAGCCTGCTTGAGAAAGGTACGGCGGTCGGTCATGGACGGGCTTCTAGATGATTAACGGTTGGCCAAGGGCTTGGCGGCTTTTTGGACCTGGTCCCACACCCGCAGGAAGTTGCCTCCCCACAGCTTGGCAATATCGGCTTCGGAGTAGCCGCGTTGGATCAGTTCGGCGGTGACGTTGCGTATTTCGCCGACGTTGTTCCAACCCTGGACGCCGCCGCCATCGTTGAAGTCCGACGACAGGCCGACATGGTCGATGCCGATCTTGCGCACGGTGTAGTCGATGGCATCGCCCAGGTCCTTGAGGGTGGCCTTCGGTTCTTCATCGAGGATGCCGTACAGCGCGCTGGCGTACTCGCCGAACTTGTGTTCCGGCCAGGCGGCGATGATCGCGTCGCCCGGCATAAGGGCCACGGCCAGGTTAGGCAGGGGCGGCAGGTCGAAGCGTGCGCGCAGAGCGTTGAGTTTGTCCTGGGTCGGCTGGCTCAGCGGGCGCAGGTAGGCGGAGAAGCCTACGATCTGCACCACGCCGCCACTGTTCTTGATCAGTTGCAGCTCTTTGTCGCTCAGGTTGCGCGGGATATCCACGGAGGCGCGCGGCGCCGAATGGGACGCCACCATCGGCGTGCGGCTCAATTGCGCCACTTGCTCCAGCGCCTTGGTCGACATTTGCGACACATCGATGATAACCCCCAGGTCATTGAGGCGGTGCACCGCTTGTTTGCCGATGTCCGACAGGCCATCAAGGGCGTCGGTGGAATCATTGAAAAACGGCAGTGGTCGCGATGAGTCCGACCAGGCGTTATTGCCCACATAGCTGAAGCCGAACATGCGCATGCCGCGCGCCGCCCACAGGTCCAACTGGTTCAAGTCGTTGCCCAGTGGGTAGGCGTTGAGCATGCTGATAAAGATCGCAAACTTGCCTTCGCCATGCAGGCGCCGGAAGTCATCCGGGGTGTAGGCGATGGCGACCTGATTGGGGAAGTCGCGCACCATGCCGCTGATGATCTTGTAGCGCACTTCCTGCTCGTTGCGCGCGGCCTCGACAAAACCGTCGGTGGGTTTGTGCGGGGCGTTGGGGCCGTTCCAGATTTCCGGCCAGCCGAAGATGGTCAACGCTGCGCCGGACAAACGCCCGCGTGCCGCCTTGACCAGGTCGAACTGACCTTCGCCGTCCTTGTCCGCCTCGTTGCCGGCGGTGCCGAAATCCACGGGCACGGTGATATGGCTGTCGAACGACAGCAGTCGGTCCTGCATTTCGTTGGCCTGCTTGATCACCGCCAGCGGGTAGCCGGCATTGCCCTTGAACCAGTGATCCCAGACCAGGAAACCGGCTCCGGCACCGATGGCCAGTGCCAGCGGCAGGCCGATGTACAGCGCCTTTTTCGAACGTGGTTTTGTCATTGCCATCTCAGTCAGTTGAGGCCTTCGCTATCAGGGAAGAACGAGTGATCGGCGGCAAAATTTAGGCGGCGAAGGCGCCTCGGTAAATTTCCCCGGCGGGCAAACGTTCTAGCTCTGATAAAGCCGTTTCCTAAGGTAGACAATGACCATCTCTCGACGTGGGTTCATCGCAGGCCTGGCGCTGACAGGCGCTGCCGTGCCTGCCGCTTTCTATGCCCATCGCGAGTTGACGCGCGAAGAAGAATTCCCCATCACCCCCGGCGAAGCCACGGTGGACCTGGCCGACACCGCCGGCCAGCATTTGGCAAACACCCTGCGTGGGGTGTGGGACCTGCGCCTGGAAGGTCGCGACGCCGGCCTCAAAGGGCTGCCACTGCAAGATTTGCAACTGCTGCTCGACATCGCGCCCCGTGGACGCGGTTTGCGCGGTTACCTGGACACCGCCGCCCACCTGCGCGCCGAAGAAGGCGAGCCGCGTTACCGTGTGCTGGGTGACCTGCTGACGGGGGAGAGCGCTGTGCTCTACTGGCGCCTGATCGACCGTGATTCGGTCGACGGTACACCCGCCTATGAATTCAAGATGACCCTTGATGAAGTCTGGGCGGCCTTTGCCAACGCTGGCAGCAGCACTCTCAGTGGGCAGATCCTCGACTTGGATCGGCCGCTTGCATGGGTTGAGCGCGATAATCGCTTCATCGCCCACAAGCAGTGGTTCCCTGAAGCCCGCCAGCGCATCGGCCTCAACCCGACCCTGCTGGCTTGGCTGATTGCGCCCGAACATCGCCTGTTCCACCAACTGTGGCACGCCACCCGTGACCAGTGGCACAAGCTCTCCGAAGAAAAGCGCGATGCCCTGCGTGGCATCGGCTGGCAACCCGGCCCACGCGGCCAGGAACGCGATGCCCGGGGTAAACGCAAGGACCGCAACGGCTCGGGTATCGACTTCTTCTTCATGCACCGCCACATGCTCGGCACCGCGCGCTCCATGCAGGATCTGCCCTCGTGGCCGCAATTCCCCGAACCGCAACCGGCCCTGGAGCGTGATCGCCTGGGCTTTCTGCGTTACTTCGACAACCACGACGGCTTCGCGCTGCCGCCCACCTGGTCGGCGCCGGACGACACCGAATACACCCAGTGGGTCAGCGACATCAAGGCCGCCGAGACCTATCACAGCAACTTCCAAGTGTGGGAGTCCCAATACCGCGACCCGCGCTACCTGGCCAAATTCACCCTGGGTCAGCTGGGCTCCGAAATGGAGCTGGGCCTGCATGACTGGCTGCACATGCGTTGGGCCTCCGTGCCGCGCGACCCCTCCAACGGCGCCCCCGTGCCCATGGCCCGTGACCCCGCTGACTTCGCAGCGCGCTGGTATGCAGCGGAAAACGACTTCCTCGGCGACCCGTTCTCATCCCATGTCAACCCGGTGTTCTGGCATTTCCATGGCTGGATCGACGACCGCATCGAAGACTGGTTTCGCGCCCATGAGCGCTTCAATCCGGGCGAAGTCCAGCGCCTGCAAGTCAACGGCGTGGCCTGGTTCGCACCGGGCCGTTGGGTAGAGGTCGGCGATCCCTGGCTGGGCCCGGATACCCATGGCTGCAGCACCACGCCGGGGTTGCAGGTGGGCAAGTCGATGGAGATGGACCCGGAGGTCATGAAGCTGGCCCTGCGCATTACCTTTGGCGAAGACGAGGGTATGTTGCAGGGCCTGTTCAAACGGGTGCCAAAGCGGCCGTGGTATGCGCGTCACCTGAAGCTGAAAACCCCTTGAATGGGGCTGTGGTGGGCGCTCCCACCACAGATTGAACCAACCCAGTTCCTCCTTGTCCCCGCTTCCCATGTCACCCCCCGCCTGCCAAATCCCTTAATTTTCCAAGCCTGCCGGAAGCCTCTCCAGGCCCCCGGCTGCGCCCGCTTTTTTTTGATGCGGGGCGCACAGCACCCGATTCAAGCGGCAGCTGAAAACGGACTTTCTTCTCCACCGTGACTTATCAGGCAGGTTACCCCATGCAGTTCAGCGAATTATTGGCAGCGATTTCCACCCATGCGATCCGTCTGCAACTGGAAGAAGGCGACCTGATCATCCTGGGCGATGACGAAGCGCTGGACGATGCGCTGTGGGATCAATTGATCGCCCACAAGCCCCGGTTGCTCGAACTGGTGGCCGAACATGGCGGCGACTGGCTGAGTCCGGCCTACCGCATCACCCCGGACATGCTGCCGCTGGTCAGCCTCGACCAGGCAGCCATCGACCGGATTGTCGCCGCCATCCCCGGCGGCGCGGCTAACGTGCAGGATATCTACCCACTGGCGCCGCTCCAGGAAGGCATGCTTTACCACCATCTGTCGGCGGAGCAGGGCGATCCGTACGTGTTGCACGCGCAGTTCGAGTTCGACAGCCGTGGGCGTCTGGAGGCCTTTGCCGAGGCGCTGCAGTGGGTGATCGATCGCCACGACATCCTGCGTACCTCCATGGTCTGGGAGCGTCTCGATGAGCCGTTGCAGGTGGTGTGGCGCAAGGCGGTCCTGTCATGCGAGGCGGTTGATTTCGATCCGCGTAGTTATCGTATGGACCTGGGCCAGGCGCCGTTGCTGCGCCTGGTGTTTGCCGAGGATTCGCTCACTGGGCGGGTGGCCGCGACCCTGCTGTTCCACCACACCATTCTCGACCACACCGCCCTGGACGTGGTGCGCCATGAAATCCAGCTGTACCTGGCCGGCGAGCACGCCCAGGCGGGGGAGCCGGTGCCGTTTCGCAGCTATATCGCCCAGGTACGTCATGGCGTCAGCGAGCAGGCCCACGAGACGTTCTTCCGCGAGATGCTGGCGGACATCGATGAGCCGACGCTGCCTTTCGGTTTGCAGGACGTGCAGGGTGACGGCCTGGGCATTGACGAGGCACGCATCCCCGTCGACAGCCTACTGAGCCGCCGCCTGCGTACCCTGGCACGCCCCCTTGGCGTCAGCGTGGCCAGCATGATGCACCTGGCGCTGGCCCGCGTTTTGGGCGTGGTCTCCGGGCGTGACGCAGTGGTGTTCGGCACCGTGATGCTCGGCCGCATGGGCGCTGGCGAGGGTGGTGAACGGGCCCTGGGCATGTTCATCAACACCTTGCCCCTGCGTGTGGATGTGGGCGAACAGGGCGTGCGTGCCGGGGTCAAGGCCACCCATGAACGCCTCACCACCTTGCTCAACCACGAACATGCATCCCTGGCGCTGGCTCAGCGTTGCAGTGGCGTGGCGGCACCGACGCCGTTGTTCAGCGCCATGCTCAACTACCGCCACAGCGCCGCCACGGACATGGCCGAGGTGATCGAAGTCGCTGAGGGCATCCGTGTACTGGGCGCCGAGGAACGCACCAACTACCCGCTGACGGTCAACGTCGATGACCTGGGTGAAGACTTCGCGCTGACCGTGATGGTCGACGCGTCTATCGGTGCCGAACGGGTCGCCACTTACCTGCACACCGCCCTGGCAAGCCTGGCAGGCGCCCTGGAGCAACGACCGGACATGCCGCTCAGCGGCCTGAACATCCTGCCCGACACCGAACGCCACACTCTGCTGCACCGCCTCAATGAAACCTCCGCGCACTACGCCGACACCGCCTTGATCCATCAGCAAGTCGAAACCCACGCCGCCGCCCAGCCCGAAGCCATCGCCTTGCGCTTCGACAACCAGCGCCTCACCTACCGCCAACTCAACGAGCGCGCCAACCAGGTTGCCCATCGCCTGTTGGCCCAAGGCATCTGCCCGGACGACCGCGTGGCGATCTGCGTGGAACGTGGCCCGGAGATGATCATCGGCTTGCTGGGCATTCTCAAGGCCGGCGCGGGCTATGTGCCGATCGACCCGGCTTACCCGCTGGAGCGCATCGCCTATACCTTGGCGGATAGCGCGCCTGTGGCCGTGCTGGTGCAAGCCAACACCCGTCATCTGGTCGGCGACCTGCCGCAGATCGACCTCAATGGCTTGCGCGGTGAGTCCCTCGTCAACCCACGCGTCACTGTCAGCCCGGCTCACCTGGCCTACGTGATCTACACCTCCGGCTCTACCGGCCAGCCCAAGGGCGTGATGATTGAACACCGCCAGGTCGCTCGACTGTTCACGGCCACCGAGCACTGGTTCGGTTTCAACGCCAACGATGTGTGGGCGTTGTTCCATTCGTTCGCCTTCGATTTCTCGGTGTGGGAAATCTGGGGCGCGCTGATGCACGGCGGCCAGTTGCTGATCGTGCCGCAACTGGTCAGCCGTTCGCCGGATGAATGCTATTCGCTGCTGTGCGAGGCGGGCGTGAGCATCCTCAACCAGACGCCGAGCGCCTTCCGCCAATTGATTGCGGCCCAGAGCCAGCACCCGCAATCCCATTCCTTGCGCCAGGTGATCTTCGGCGGCGAGGCGTTGGAGCCGGGCATGCTCAAGCCGTGGTACGCCCGGGCGATCAACGCTGGCACGCAATTGGTGAATATGTATGGCATCACCGAAACCACCGTGCACGTGACCTATCGCGCCCTGGAGGCGGCGGATGCGCAATTGGTCGGCGTCAGCCCGATTGGTGTGCGCATTCCCGATTTGCAGTTGTACGTGCTGGATGCGCGTCGCGAGCCGCTGCCGTTGGGGGTGGTCGGTGAGTTGTACGTCGGCGGCGCCGGGGTGGCGCGCGGTTACCTCAACCGTGAGGCGCTGACCGCCGAGCGTTTCCTGGCCGACCCGGCCACCGGCCAGCGCCTGTACAAGACCGGCGACCTCGGCCGCCTGCTGGCCGACGGCAGCGTCGAATACCTGGGCCGTAACGATGATCAAGTGAAGATCCGCGGTTTCCGCATCGAACTGGGCGAGATCGAAGCCCGCCTGGCAACTGCCTCTGGCGTGCGTGACGCGGTGGTCATCGCCCGTGAAGACGAGCCGGGTGACAAGCGCCTGGTGGCCTACGTGATCGCCGAAGGCGAATGGCAGGCCGCCGACCTGCGTGACCACCTGCTGCTGAGCCTGGCCGAGCACATGGTGCCCAGCGCCTTTGTGCAGATGGACAAATTCCCGCTGACCACCAACGGCAAGCTCGACCGCAAGGCACTCCCCGCGCCGGATGCCGACGCCCTGGCCCGTCGCGGCTACGCAGCGCCACAAGGCGCGGTGGAAACGGCCATCGCCGCGATCTGGCAAGACCTGCTCAAGCTCGACCAGGTCGGCCGTGACGACAACTTCTTCGAACTGGGCGGCCATTCGCTGTTGGCGGTCAAGCTGATCGAGCGCATGCGCCAGGTCGACCTCAGCGCCGACGTGCGCGTGCTGTTCGGCCAACCGACCCTGGCGGCACTCGCTGCCGCTGTGGGTGGGCAACAGGAGGTGCAGGTCCCGGCCAACCTGATTACCCAGGCCAGCCAGCACATCACCCCGGACATGGTGCCCTTGGTGGAACTGGACCAGGCGGCGCTTGACCATATCATCGAGAACGTACCCGGCGGCATCAGCAACGTGCAGGATATCTACGGCCTGGCGCCGTTGCAGGCCGGCATTCTCTACCACCACCTGGCGACCACCGAGGGGGATCCCTACGTATTGCAGGTGCAGTTCAGTTTCAATGATCAGGCGGCGGTGGACGCGTTCATCCAGGCATTGCACAGCGTGATCGAGCGCAACGATATCCTGCGCACCGCGATTCTCTGGGAAGGCCTCAACGAGCCGGTGCAGGTGGTCTTGCGCCAGGCAACACTGGCCGTTGAGCGTAGCGACGAGTCTCTTGCCCAACTGCAAAAACGCTTCGACCCGCGTCACTTCCGCCTCGATTTGAGCCGCGCTTCACTGATGCGCTTCGCCTACTCGCAAGAGCAGGGCCGTTTGGTCGGCATCCTGTTGTTGCACCACATCCTGCTGGACCACACCGCGTTGCAGGTGCTGGTGGACGAAATGAGCGCCAGCCTGTCCGGCCACAGTGCGCAATTGCCCGACGCCGTGCAGTACCGCAACTATGTTGCCCAGGCGCGACTCGGGGTCAGCCAGGCGCAGCACGAAGCGTTCTTCAGCGAAATGCTCGGCGATATCGATGAGCCGACCCTGGCCTTCGGCCTGCAGGACGTGAATGGCGACGGCAGTGGCATCCTTGACGCCCACCTGCCGCTGGAGCCGGCGCTCAGCCTGGGTTTGCGCGAACAGGCGCGGCAACTGGGAGTGAGCACCGCCAGCCTGGTGCATTTGGCCTGGGCCCAGGTGCTGGGGCAGGTGTCCGGCCAGCAGGACGTGGTGTTCGGCACCGTGTTGCTCGGCCGCATGCAGGGCGGCGAGGGCGCCGACCGCGCGCTGGGCATGTTCATCAACACCTTGCCGCTGCGGGTCAGCCTCGGCACTGTCGGTGTGCAAGCCGGCGTGCGTGCCACCCATGCACGCCTGGCGCAATTGCTCGGGCATGAGCACGCCTCATTGTCCCTGGCCCAGCGTTGCAGCGGCGTGCCGGGTTCGCTGCCGCTGTTCAGCACCTTGCTCAACTATCGCCACAGTGCACCGGGGGAGGCGCCGGGGGACAGCCCATTCGCCGCCTCCGGCATCCAGATTCTCAGTTCCGAAGAGCGCAGCAATTACCCGCTGGTACTCAACGTCGATGACCTGGGCACAGGTTTTGCGCTGACCGTCCAAGGCGTGGCGACCCTGGATGTGCAACGCGTGGGCGACTACATGCTCACCGCGCTGCGCCACCTGGTGGCCGCATTGCAGCAGGCGCCGACCACACCGTTGCAGGCAGTCTCGATCCTGCCGGCTGCCGAGCGCCATCAGTTGCTGGTGGACTTCAACGCCACCTCCCGTGAATACCCGTCGCAGCTCACCGTACACCAGCTATTCGAAGCCCAGGCGCTGGCCCGTCCGGAAGCCGTGGCGGCGGTGCATGGCCAGTTGTCCTTGAGCTACCGCGACCTCAACCGGCGTGCCAACCGCCTGGCCCATCACTTGCTCAGCCAGGGCGTGCAACCGGGCGAAAGCGTGGCGATCGCACTGCCGCGTTCCCTCGATCTGCTGATCTGCCAGCTGGCGATCCTCAAGTGCGGCGCGGTGTATGTGCCGCTGGACGTCAACGCGCCGGTCGAGCGCCAGGCGTTTATCGTGCAGGACAGCGGTGCGCACCGGGTGCTCAACAACCTGGCGGACCTGAACCTGGACGCCCAGTCACCGCGTAACCCTGAACTGCGGCAGTCTGCCGAAAGCGTCGCCTACATCCTCTACACCTCCGGCTCCACCGGGGCGCCCAAAGGCGTGCAAGTGCCGCACCGTGCGATCTCGCGCCTGGTACTCAACAACGGTTACGCCGATTTCAATGCGCGTGATCGCGTGGCGTTCGCCTCCAACCCGGCGTTCGACGCGAGCACCCTCGACGTGTGGGCGCCGTTGCTCAACGGTGGCTGCGTGGTGGTGGTCGAGCATGCGGTGCTGCTGTCCCAGGCGGCGTTTGCGTCGTTATTGCAGGAGCAATCCGTCAGCGTGTTGTGGATGACCGCCGGGTTGTTCCACCAGTACGCCGACGCGCTGATGCCGGTGTTCCGCCAGTTGCGCTACCTGATCGTTGGCGGCGATGTGCTCGACCCGCAGGTGATTGGCCGCGTACTTGAACACGGCAAACCCCAGCACCTGCTCAATGGCTACGGGCCCACCGAAGCCACCACCTTTTCCACCACTTTTGAGATGACCTCGGTGGGCGAGGGTGGCATTCCCATCGGCCGGCCGATTGCCAATGCCCAGGCCTATGTGCTGGACCCACGCCAGCAACCCGTACCGTTGGGCGTGGTGGGCGAGCTGTACATCGGTGGCGCGGGCGTGGCCAAGGGGTATTTGAACCAGCCGCAACTGACCGCCGAAAAATTCATCCCGAACCCGTTTGGTGAAGGCTTGCTGTACCGCACCGGTGACCTGGCCTGCTGGCAGGTCGACGGCACCTTGCTGTACCAGGGGCGCAATGACCTGCAGGTGAAGATCCGTGGTTTCCGTATCGAACCGGGCGAGATCGAAACCTGCCTGGCCAGCTTTCCGGGTGTAAAAGACGCCGTGGTGCTGGCCCGTGAAGACGAACCTGGCGACAAGCGTCTGGTGGCCTACTACACCGCCCGTGAGCCGTTGGACATCGAAACACTGCGCGCCCACCTGCAAGGCCAACTGCCGGATTACATGGTGCCGTCGGCCTACGTGTGGCTGGCGCTGTTACCGCTCACCGCCAACGGCAAGCTCGACCGCAAAGGCCTGCCGGTGCCCGACCAGAGCGCGCTGCTCAGCCGTGGTTTCGAAGCGCCGGAAGGCGAAGTGGAAACCCAGCTGGCGCAGATCTGGCAGGATGTGCTCAAGCTCGACCGCGTTGGCCGTCACGATCACTTCTTTGAGTTGGGCGGGCACTCGTTGCTGGCGGTCAGCCTGATCGAGCGCATGCGCCAGGTCGGCCTGAGCTGCGACGTGCGTGTGTTGTTCAGCCAGCCAAGCCTGGCGGCGCTGGCCGCCGCCGTGGGCAGTGGCCGGGAAGTCGTGGTGCCGGCCAATGGCATTCCAGCGGGTTGTACCCAGATCACGCCGTCGATGCTGACCCTGGTGCAGCTCGACCCGGTGGCCATCGAACGAATCGTCGCGAACGTGCCGGGCGGTGCGGCGAACGTGCAGGACATTTATCCGCTGGCGCCGTTGCAGGAAGGCATTCTTTACCACCACATCAGTGCCGAACAGGGCGATCCGTACCTGCTGCAATCGCGCATGGCATTCGACAGTATCGAGCGCCTGCACGCTTTCATGGGCGCGCTGCAACAGGTGGTGGCCCGCCATGACATCTTGCGTACCGGCGTGGTCTGGGAAGGGCTGGACAGCCCGGTGCAGGTGGTGTGGCGCCAGGCGCAGCTGGTTGTCCAGGAGGTTGCCTTGGACCCGGCGGACGGCGGCGTCATCGAACAATTGCACGCGCGCTTCGACGCCCGCCATTACCGCCTGGATATCACCCAGGCGCCGCTGCTGCGCATGGTTTACGCCCAGGATCCGCAACACAACCGCGTCGCGGCGATCCTGCTGTTTCACCACTTGGCGCTGGACCACACCGCCATGGAAGTCGTGGGCCAGGAGATGCGCGCGTTCCTGTTCAACCCGGCGCAGGACTTGCCCGAGGCGGCGCCGTTCCGCAACTACGTGGCCCAGGCGCGCCTGGGTGTCAGCATGGAGGAGCACGAAGCGTTCTTCCGCGACATGCTCGCTGACGTGGATGAGCCGACCCTGCCGTTCGGTGTGCGAGACGTACAGGGCGATGGACGTGACATCGAAGAAGCCGAATGGCCGGTGGATACAGCCCTGGCCCGGCGGGTGCGCGAACAGGCGCGGCAGTTGGGCATCAGCGCGGCGAGCCTGATGCACCTGGCCTGGGCGCAGGTACTGGGTCTGGTGTCTGGGCGTGACGAGGTGGTATTCGGCACCGTATTGATGGGCCGCATGCAAGCCGGTGACGGCGCGGACCGTGCGCTGGGCATGTTCATCAACACCTTGCCGCTGCGGGTCAATGTCGCAGCGCCGGCTGCGGTTGCGGTCAAGGCGACCCATGGGCGCCTGAGCGCCTTGCTTGGCCACGAACATGCGTCCCTGGCGCTGGCCCAGCGTTGCAGCGGCGTGGCGAATGCTTCGCCGTTGTTCAGTGCCTTGCTCAACTACCGCCACAGCACGCCTGGAGAAATGGCTCGCGACGGCCATGGCATCTGGGAAGGGGTGCAACTGCTCGGTGGTGAGGAGCGCAGCAACTACCCGCTGACGTTGAGTGTGGATGACCTGGGCGAAGGCTTCGGCCTGACCGTATTGGCGCTGCCGCAGATCGGCGCCCAGCGGATGTGTGCCTACATGCATAACGCCATCGAGCAGTTGGTCGAGACGCTGGAAAGCGCACCCAAGACCCCTCTCAGTCAATTGCCGATCCTGCCGGCAGCGGAGCGCGAAACCTTGCTGCGCGAGTTCAATGCCACCGCCAGCGATTTCCCCACGGGCCACACGGTGCATGGGGCTTTCGAGATCCAGGCCGAGCGCCAACCCCACGCCATCGCCGTGGTGCAAGACGGCGAATCGCTGACCTACCAACAGCTCAACACACGTGCCAACCAGTTGGCCCATCATCTGCTGCAACAGGGCGTACAGCCTGATGACCGTGTCGCCCTGTGCTGCCGTCGCGGCCCGCAGATGCTGGTGGGCTTGCTCGGCATCCTCAAGGCCGGTGCCGGTTACGTGCCCGTCGACCCGGCGTATCCTGCCGAGCGCATCGCCTACCTGCTGAAAGACAGCGCGCCTGTGGCGGTGTTGGCCGAAGCCAGTACTCGCGATCTATTGGGCGGGGTTGCCACCCTCGACCTGCACGATCCGCGCTTGCAGCAGCACGCCGTCAACAACCCGCAACTCGGCACGCTGACCCCGGACCACTTGGCTTACGTCATCTACACCTCCGGTTCCACCGGCCAGCCCAAAGGTGTGATGGTGGAGCACCGTACCGTGGAAAACCTGGTGCACTGGCACTGCGAGGCCTTTGGCTTGGATGCGACGGGCCACACCAGCAGCGTCGCCGGTTTCGGCTTTGATGCGATGGCCTGGGAGGTCTGGCCGGCGCTGTGCGTGGGTGCCACCCTGCATCTGCCACCGGCCGATGTGGGCAATGAAAACATCGACGAGCTGCTCGCCTGGTGGCTGGCGCAACCGCTGGACGTCAGCTTCCTGCCAACGCCTGTGGCCGAATACGCCTTCAGCCAGAACCTGCAACACCCCACGTTGCGCATTCTACTGATTGGCGGTGATCGCCTGCGCCAGTTCACCCAGGAACGCCGCTTTGCAGTGATCAACAACTACGGCCCCACCGAAGCCACGGTAGTTGCCACCTCCGGCCGCGTGCGCGCCGGGCAGGTGCTGCATATCGGCCGGCCCATCGCCAATGCCAGCGTCTACCTGCTGGACGCGCACTTGCGTCCGGTGCCGGTGGGGGGGGCGGGCGAGTTGTATGTCGGCGGCAGCGGCGTGGCGCGCGGTTACCTGAACCGTCCGGACCTGAGCGCCGAACGCTTCCTGCAAGACCCGTTCAACGAGGGCCGCATGTACCGCACCGGCGACCTGGCGCGCTGGTTGCCGGATGGCAATATCGAGTACCTGGGGCGTAACGATGACCAGGTGAAAGTGCGTGGCGTGCGGGTTGAACTGGGTGAAATCGAAAGCCGCCTGGCCGCACTGGATGGCGTCGCTGAGGCGGTGGTGCTGGTGCGCGAAGGGCGCTTGATTGCCTGGTTCACCGAACAGCAACCGTTGGATATCGACACCCTGCGCGCGCAACTGCAAGGCCAGTTGCCGGATGCCCTGGTGCCGGTCGCCTACGTGAAGCTGCATGCATTGCCCCTGACTGCCAACGGCAAGCTCGACCGCAAGGCGTTGCCGGAACCGGATCAGGCGGCGTTGCTGACTCGCGAGTACGCAGCCCCCCAAGGCGAGGTTGAGAGCACCCTGGCGCGTATTTGGGCCGAGGTGCTGCACGTGCAGCAGGTCGGGCGTCATGACCACTTTTTTGAACTGGGCGGCCATTCGTTGCTCGCCGTCAGCCTGATCGAACGCATGCGCCAGGTCGGTCTGAGTGCCGATGTGCGTGTGCTGTTCAGCCAGCCGACCCTGGCGGCGCTGGCGGCAGCCGTGGGCAGTGGGCGCGATGTGTCGGTGCCGGAAAACCGTATTCCGGCGGCCTGTCAGCGCATCACCCCGGATCTGTTGTCCCTGGTGCAACTCGACCAGTCGACGATCGACCACGTCGTCGCCCAGGTGCCCGGTGGCGCCGCCAATGTGCAGGACATCTACCCGCTGGCGCCGCTGCAGGAGGGCATTCTCTACCACCACATCAGCGCAGGGCAGGGCGACCCTTACCTGCTGCAATCGCACCTGGCGTTCGACAGCCTCGACCGCTTGAATGCCTTCGCCCAGGCGCTGCAACAGGTGATCGACCGTCACGACATCCTGCGCACCGCCGTGGTCTGGGAAGGCCTGGCCCAGCCGCTGCAAGTGGTGTGGCGCAAGGCCCGCTTGCAGGTGCAGGCGGATGAGATCGACCAGTTGCACCAGCGCTTCGACCCGCGCCAGTACCGTGTGCCGATGAATCAGGCGCCGCTGATACGCCTGGTGTACGCGCCGGACCCGGCCAACCAGCGCGTGGTCGCGATCCTGTTGTTCCACCACATTGCCCTCGACCACACCGCCCTCGACGGCGTACGCCACGAGATGCAAGCCAGCCTGCTCGGGTTGCCACAGCCTGCCGGTGACGCGACGCCTTACCGCAACTACGTGGCCCAGGCGCGATTGGGCGTCAGCGAGGAGGAACATGAGCAGTTCTTCCGTGGAATGCTCGGCGATATCAGCGAACCGACCCTGCCATTCGGCCTGCAGGACGTGCGCGGCGACGGTAATGCTATCGAAGAGGTCCAGCTGAACCTGGCCTCAACCCTCAACCAGCGCTTGCGCACCCAGGCGCGCTTGCTCGGTGTAAGCGCCGCCAGCTTCTTCCACCTGGCCTGGGCGCGGGTGCTCGCCAGCACCTCCGGCCAGGAAAACGTGGTGTTCGGCACCGTGCTGCTGGGGCGCATGCAAGGCGGCAAAGGCAGTGATCGCGCGCTGGGCATGTTCATCAACACCTTGCCGCTGCGCGTGGATGTCGATGGCAGCGGCGTGCGCGTGGCGGTCAAACAGACCCATGCGCGACTGACCGCATTGCTCGGGCATGAACACGCATCCCTCGCCCTGGCCCAGCGTTGCAGCGGTGTCGCCGCGCCGCAGCCGTTGTTCAGCGCGATGCTCAACTATCGCCACAGCGACAGCCAGCAGGCGCCGGTGTCCCAGGCCTGGGAAGGCATCCAGACCCTGGCCAGCGAGGAGCGCACCAACTACCCGTTGACGCTGAACGTGGACGACCAGGGCGACGGCTTCCGCCTCACTGCCATGACCGCGAAGTCGATTGGCGCGCAACGCCTCTGCGGTTATCTGCAAGTGACCTTGCAGGGGTTGGTCGAGGCACTGGAGCAGGCGCCGCAGTTGGCGGTCAATCGCCTACCGGTGCTGGAGGCTCAGGAGCGTCAGCAATTGCTGTCGGGTTTCAATGCCACCGAGGTGGCCTATGACCTCGACCAGACCCTCCACGGCCTGTTTGAAGCGCAAGTGACGCGCACACCGGACGCCATCGCCGTCAAGGCAGGTGAGCTGGCATTGACCTACGCCGAACTGAATGCGCAAGCCAACCAGCTGGCGCATCACCTGATCGAAATGGGCGTTCAAGCCGATTCGCGGGTCGCGATCTGCGTGGAGCGTGGCCTGGACATGGTGGTCGGCCTGTACGCGATCCTCAAGGCCGGTGCGGCCTATGTGCCGCTGGACCCGGCGTATCCGCTGGAACGTATCGCCTACATGCTGGAAGACAGCGCGCCTGTTGCGGTGCTGGCCCAAGGCGCTACGCGTGGTTTGCTGGGCGACGCGCCGGTGATCGATCTGGACCGCCCGACCTGGCAACACCACGCCATCGACAATCCCCGCGCACAGGCCCTCAGCGCCTACGTGATCTACACCTCCGGCTCCACCGGCCAGCCCAAGGGCGTGATCAACGACCATCCCGGCGTGGTCAACCGCTTGTTGTGGATGCAGGACGCCTACGCCCTCAAGGCCCACGACCGGGTGTTGCAGAAAACCCCGTTCAGCTTCGACGTGTCGGTGTGGGAGTTCTTCTGGCCGCTGTTCGCGGGGGCCTGCCTGGTCATGGCGCGTCCTGGCGGGCATAAAGACCCGGCCTATCTGTGCGAGGTGATCGCCGCCGAACAGATCACCACGTTGCATTTTGTACCGTCGATGCTCGACGTATTCCTGGCCCACGGCGATGTCAGCCAGGCGGCCGGCCTGCAACGGGTGATGTGCAGCGGCGAAGCGTTGCCGGGCAGTCTTGTGAGGCGCTTCAAGCAGCAACTGCCGGGCATCGGCCTGTACAACCTGTACGGCCCGACCGAAGCCGCCGTCGACGTGACCGCCTGGAACTGCGCGCGCCCGGACGTGCCGGACAACACGCCGATTGGCAAACCCATCGCCAACACCCGCATGTACGTGTTGGATGAGCAAATGCAGCCGGTGCCCCTGGGCGTGGTGGGCGAGTTGTTCATCGGCGGCGTGCAGGTGGCGCGGGGCTACCTCAATCGTCCCGAGTTGACCGCCGAACGTTTCCTCAAGGACCCGTTCACTGATGGGCGCCTGTATCGCACCGGCGACCTTGGGCGTTACCTGCCCGACGGCAATATCGAGTACCTGGGCCGCAACGACGACCAGGTGAAGATCCGTGGCCTGCGTATCGAACTGGGCGAGATCCAGGCGCGACTGCTGGAACATCCGCAGGTCAACGAAGCCGCGGTGGTGGCCCGCGATGAACGGCTCGTCGCCTACTACACCGGCGTTCGGGTAACGGACCTGCGCGAACACCTGCTGCAACACCTGCCGGACTTTATGGTGCCCGCGCTGTTCGTGCACCTTGACGCGTTGCCGTTGAGCCCCAACGGCAAGCTCGACCGCAAGGCGCTGCCGGCGCCGGGCAACGAAGCCTTGACCGTGCGCGAGTACGAGGCCCCGGTGGGCGACACCGAAATGCTCCTGGCGCAGCTCTGGGCCGAACTGCTCGGCGTGGAGCGGGTAGGGCGCCAGGACAATTTCTTTGAATTGGGCGGGCACTCGCTGCTCGCCGTAAGCTTGATCGGGCGCTTGCGCCAGGAAGGCATGGAAGCCGATGTGCGTGCGTTGTTCGAACAGCCGACCCTGGCTGGCTACGCCGCGATGACTGAACGAATGGAGATCGTCCTGTGAGCATTCACGAACTGCTGGCGACGCTGAAGACCAAAGACGTACAACTCGCGCTGAAGGGTGAGCAGTTGTCGGTGCTAGGCAACAAACAAGCGCTGAGCGATCCGGTGATTCTTGCCGCCTTGCGCGAACACAAGCCGGCGTTGATCGAACTGATCAAGGCCGGCGAGTATTCGGCCGCCAACGAGGTGCCGGCCAATGGCATCCCGGCCAACGCCGAACGGATCACGCCGGCCATGTTGACCCTGTCCGAGCTGAGCCAGGAGGAGATCGACCGCATCGTCGCCACAGTCGACGGCGGCGTGGCGAATATCCAGGACATCTACCCGCTGGCGCCGCTGCAGGAAGGCATTCTGTTTCACCACGTCAGCACCGAGCAGGGCGACCCTTATGTGATGCAGTCGCAGTTCGCCTTCGACAGCGTCGAGCGCTTCGACGCGTTTGCCCTGGCCCTGCAAGGGGTGATCGACCGTCACGACATCCTGCGCACCGGCGTGGTCTGGGAGGGGTTGCAACAGCCGTCGCAAGTGGTGTGGCGCAGCGCGCATCTGCCGGTACAGGCGCTGGAACTGGACCCGGCTGACGGTGATATTGCTGCCCAACTGCACGCGCGGTTCGATGCTCGCCATTTCCGGCTGGACGTGACCCAGGCGCCGCTGCTGCGCCTGGCCTGGGCGAAGGACCCGGCGCAGGGGCGCATCGTCGCGATGCTGCTGTTCCATCACATGGCCCTGGACCACAGCGCCCTGGAAGTGGTGCGCCATGAAATGCAGGCGTTCCTGCAAGGCCACGCCGGGCAACTGGGTCACGCCGTGCCGTTTCGCAACTATGTTGCGCAGGCGCGGCTGGGTGTCAGCGAGCAGCAACACGAGGCGTTTTTCCGGCAGATGCTCGGCGATGTGGTCGAGCCGACCTTGCCCTTCGGCTTGCAGGATGTGCAGGGCGATGGCCGTGACATCAATGAACTGGATTGGCCGCTGTCGGACGCACTCAACCAGCGCCTGCGCGCCCAGGCTCGATCGCTGGGCGTCAGCGTTGCCAGCCTGTTCCACCTGGGCTGGGCCCAGGTACTGAGCGTGCTGGCCGGCAAATCCCAAGTAGTGTTCGGCACCGTGCTGATGGGCCGCATGCAAGGCGGGCATGCCACGGACCGCGCCTTGGGGATCTTCATCAACACCTTGCCGTTTCGCGTGGACGTGGCTGGCGACGACCTGCGCAGCGCGGTCAAGGCCACCCACACGCGACTCACCGCGCTGCTGCGCCACGAACACGCGCCCCTGGCGTTGGCGCAAAGGTGCAGCGGGGTGGTGGCTCCGACGCCGTTGTTCAGCGCGTTGCTCAACTATCGCCACAGCGGCACCGGTACCAGCAGCGAAGCCGTGGCGGCGTGGCAGGGCATCGAGACATTGCGTTCGGATGAGCGCACCAACTACCCGCTGACCCTGAGCGTGGATGACCTGGGCGATGGGTTTATCCTGCGTCTGCTGGCGACCACCCAGGTCGATCCGCAGCGTGTCTGCGCTTACCTGCAAACCGCCCTGGATAACGTGGTGACCGCGTTGGAGCAGGCGCCACACACCGCACTCGACCAAGTGTCGGTACTACCTGCCGATGAGCAGCAGTTGTTGTTGGAACACTTCAACGCCACCCGGGCGGATTTTCCCCAAGGCACCACGCTGCACGCTCGCGTCGAAGCCCAGGCCGTGCTCACGCCGGACGCGATTGCCGCTGTGCATTCGGGCCGTCAACTGACCTATGCCGAACTCAACCAGCAAGCCAACCTGCTGGCCCATCACCTGCTGGCGCTGGGGGTCAAGCCGGACGACCGGGTTGCCATCGTTGCGCGCCGTGGCCTGGACACCCTGGCCGGCCTGCTGGCAATCCTCAAGGCCGGCGCCTGTTATGTGCCGGTAGACCCGTCGCACCCGGCCGAGCGCCTCACGTATCTGCTGACCGACAGTGCCCCGGTGGCGGTGCTGACCCAGCATGCCTTGCTCGAGCGCTTGCCGGCCCTTGAAGTGCCGGTGATCAACCTTGACCGCTACACCTGGCAGCATCATTCAGCGAGCAACCCCAAGGTAACGGTCAACCCGTCCAACCTCGCCTATGTGATCTACACCTCCGGCTCCACCGGCCTGCCCAAAGGCGTGATGGTAGAGCATCACACCGTGGCCAACCTGGTGGACTGGCACTGCAACGCCTTTGACCTGCGCGCCGGGCGCCACACGGCCAGCGTCGCCGGGTTCGGCTTTGATGCAATGGCCTGGGAAGTCTGGCCGGCGCTGTGTGTGGGCGCGACGCTGCACCTGCCACCGGCCCATGACGGCGCCGAAGATATCGACGCACTGTTGGCCTGGTGGTGTGCGCAGCCGTTGGACGTGTGTTTCCTGCCCACGCCAGTGGCCGAGTACGCCTTCAGCCAGCAGATCGAACACCCGACGCTGCGCACCTTGCTGATCGGTGGCGATCGCCTGCGCCAGTACAACCGGGCGCAGCGCTTTGACTTGATCAACAACTACGGGCCTACCGAAGCCACGGTGGTTGCGACTTCGGGCAAGGTCGAGGCCGGCCAGCCGCTGCATATCGGCAAGCCCATCGCCAATGCCACGGTTTACCTGCTCGATGAGCAACAGCGCCCCGTCCCATTGGGTGTAGCAGGGGAGTTGTACGTGGGCGGCAAAGGCGTGGCGCGGGGTTACCTGAACCGCTCGGAACTCACTGCCGAACGCTTCCTGCAAGACCCGTTCAGCGCCGGGCGCATGTACCGCACTGGCGACCTGGCGCGTTGGTTGCCAGACGGCAATATCGAGTACCTGGGACGCAATGATGACCAGGTAAAAATTCGCGGCATGCGCATCGAACTGGGTGAAATCGAAACCCAGCTCAACCAAGTGGCAGGTATCCAGGAAGCTGTGGTGCTGGTGCGGGAAGAACGGCTGGTGGCGTATTTCACCGAAAACCGTCAACTCGACCCATTGGCTGTGGGCGACATCCGCGCCCATCTGGTGGCGCACCTGCCGGACTACATGGTGCCGGTCGCCTACGTGAAGCTGGACGCGTTGCCCCTGACTGCCAACGGCAAGCTTGACCGCAAGGCCTTGCCGGCGCCGGACATGGCCGCCGTGTTTACCCGCGAGTACGCCGCTCCCGAAGGCGAAATCGAAAGCGTGCTGGCGCACATCTGGGCCGATGTGCTGCACGTCGAGCGCGTCGGGCGTCGCGATCACTTCTTCGAACTGGGAGGGCACTCGTTGTTGGCGATGCGCATGGTCTCGCAGATCCGCCAGCGACTGGGCGTCGAGTTGCAGCTCGGCGATTTGTTTGCCAATGCCGAACTGGCGGCCGTCGCCGAGGTGCTGGCCCGGTCCGGCCGCAGCACCTTGCCGGATATCCTGCCGGCCAATCGTGATGAGCAGGTGCCGCTGTCCTTTGCCCAGCAGCGCCTGTGGTTCCTGGCGCTGATGGAAGGCGCCAACACCGCCTACAACATTCCTATCGGCCTGCGTTTGCGTGGGCAGTTGCATGTCGAGGCACTGCAAAGGGCGCTCGCCCGTATCGTCGCGCGCCACGAAACCCTGCGCAGCCGCTTCGCCCAGCATGGCGATGACGCCCAGGTGCTGATCGTGCCCGCCGAAGATGTACTGCCCCTGCAAGTGCAGGACCTGCGCCGCCACCCGCAACCCCAGCAGGCGCTGGATGCGTTGATCCACGGCGAGGCTTCGGCGCCGTTCGACCTGGAGCGTGGCCCGCTGCTGCGCGGGCGCCTGGTGGTCATGGCCGACGATCACCATGTGCTGCTGCTGACCCTGCACCATATCGTTTCCGATGGCTGGTCCATGGGCGTGCTCACCCGCGAGTTGATGGCGTTGTATCAAGCCTTCAGCCACGGCCAGCCCGATCCATTGCCGCCGCTGCCGATCCAGTACGGCGACTTCGCCGTATGGCAACGCCTGTGGCTCAGCGGCGAAGTGCTGCATCGCCAGAGCACCTATTGGCAGCAGGCGCTGGCCGGCGCGCCGGCCTTGCTCACTTTGCCCACTGATCGCCCGCGCCCTGCGCAACAGGACTACGCCGGCAGCAGTGTCGAGGTGCGCCTGGACGAACGCCTCACCGCCGGGCTCAAGGCCTTGAGCCAACGCCACGGCACCACCTTGTACATGACCTTGATGAGCGCCTGGGCATCTTTGCTGGCGCGGCTGTCCGGGCAACAGGACGTGGTGATCGGCTCGCCCGTCGCCAATCGCACGCGCAGCGAGGTGGAAGGGCTGATCGGCCTGTTCGTCAACACCCTGGCCGTGCGCATCGACACCTCCGGCGAGCTGAGCACCGAGGCGCTGCTGGCGCGGGTCAAGGCGCTGGCGCTGGAAGCCCAGGCCCATCAAGACCTGCCGTTTGAGCAGGTGGTAGAAATCACCCGGCCGCCGCGCAGCCTGGCCCACAGCCCGCTGTTCCATACGCTGTTGACCTGGCAGGACAGCAGCGCGCCGACCCTGGCCTTGGGCGACCTGGCCCTGGAAGGCATCGTCGAGAACAGCCATTTTGCCAAGTTCGACCTGTCCCTGGACTTGAGCGAAGTGCAGGGCACGATCATCGGCGCGCTGGAGTACGCGGTGGCGCTGTTCGATGAGTCGACGGTGCAGCGTTACGTCGGCTATTTCACCCGCGTGTTGCAGGCCATGGTCGATAACGACCAGGCGGTGCTGGAGCAGGTGCCGCTGGTGGAAGAGCGTGAACATCAGCATTTGCTGTTCGACTTCAACGCCACCGAGGTGGCCTACGACCTCGACCAGACCTTGCACGGTATGTTCGAACAGCAGGTGGCGCGGACACCGGATGCCGTCGCCGTCAAGGCTGATCACCTTGTATTGACCTATGCCGAGCTGAACGCGCAGGCCAACCAGCTGGCACATCACCTGCTGGAAATCGGCGTTCAGCCCGATTCACGGGTCGCTATCTGTGTGGAACGCGGCCTGGATATGGTTATCGGCCTGTACGCGATCCTCAAGGCGGGTGCCGCCTATGTGCCGTTGGACCCGGCGTATCCGCTGGAGCGCATCGCCTACATGCTGGAAGACAGCGCGCCGGTCGCGGTGCTGGCCCAGGGCGCGACACGCGGGTTGTTGGGGGATGTGCCGGTGGTCGATCTGGATCGGCCGACCTGGCAGCACCAACGTCAAGACAACCCCGGTGTAGAAGGCGTCAGCGCTTACGTGATCTATACCTCCGGCTCCACCGGCCAACCCAAGGGCGTGATCAACGACCATCCCGGCGTGGTCAACCGCCTGTTGTGGATGCAGGACGCCTATGGCTTGCAAGCCCATGATCGTGTCTTGCAGAAAACCCCGTTCAGCTTCGACGTGTCGGTGTGGGAGTTCTTCTGGCCGCTGTTCACTGGCGCTTGCCTGGTGATGGCGCGTCCTGGCGGCCATAAAGACCCGGCGTACCTGTGCGACGTGATTGCGGCCGAGCGGATCACCACGCTGCACTTCGTGCCGTCGATGCTGGACGTGTTCCTGGCCCATGGCGATGTCAGCCAAGCCAAAGGGTTGGTGCGTGTGATGTGCAGCGGCGAAGCTTTGCCGGGCAGCCTGGTGCGGCGCTTCAAGCAACAATTGCCGGGCAGCGAACTGCACAACCTGTATGGCCCGACCGAAGCCGCCGTCGATGTGACCGCGTGGAACTGCGCCGGGCCGGTAACGCCGGACAACACGCCGATCGGCAAACCGATCGCCAACACCCGCATGTACGTGCTCGATGCACAGATGCAGCCGGTGCCTTTGGGTGTGGTCGGCGAGTTGTTCATCGGCGGCGTGCAAGTGGCGCGCGGCTACCTGAACCGCCCTGAATTGACTGCCGAGCGCTTCCTCAAGGACCCGTTCACCGACGGTCGCCTGTACCGCACCGGCGACGTGGGCCGCTACTTGGCGGATGGCACGATCGAGTACCTGGGACGCAATGACGACCAGGTGAAAATCCGTGGCCTGCGCATCGAGCTCGGGGAAATCCAGTCGCGCCTTACCGACTATCCGCCGGTCAACGAAGCCGCCGTGATCGCCCGCGACAATCGTTTGATCGCCTACTACACCGGGGTGTTCAGCGAGATCGACGCGTTGCGTGCGCACCTGCTGCAGCACCTGCCGGAGTTCATGGTGCCGGCCATTTTCGTGCACCTCGACACCTTGCCCCTGAGCCCCAACGGCAAGCTCGACCGCAAGGCCTTGCCTGCGCCGGGCCTGGAGTCGGTGGTGGTGCGCGAATACGAAGCGCCCCAGGGCGACACGGAAATCGCCTTGGCCAGCCTGTGGGCCGAGTTGCTCAACGTGGAGCGCGTGGGCCGTCACGACAACTTCTTCGAATTGGGCGGGCACTCGTTGCTCGCGGTGAGCCTGATGGGGCGCATGCGCCGCCTCGGGTTGTCGGCGGATGTGAAGGTGTTGTTCGGTCAGCCGACCTTGTCAGCCTTGGCGGCGGCCTTGGGCGGTGGTCGGGAAGTGGCGGTGCCGGCCAATCGCATTGCCGCCGATTGCACCGCGATCACGCCGGATATGTTGCCGTTGGTTCAACTGGATCAGCCATCCATCGAGCGTATCGTCGCCTGCATTCCGGGCGGCGCAGGCAATGTGCAGGACATCTACCCGTTGGCGCCGTTGCAGGCCGGCATGCTGTATCACCATCGTGCGGTACAGGGTGCTGACGACTATGTGCTGCGCGCGCAGTTTACATTCGACAGCCAACAGCGCCTGGAGGCGTTCGCCCTGGCCTTGCAGGCGGTGATCCAGCGCCACGACATCCTGCGGTCGTCGTTCCATTGGGACGGCCTGGAAGAACCGGTGCAGGTGGTGTGGCGCGAGGCGTCGCTGCGTGTCGAACGCGGCGTGGTGCCGGAACGGCTTGATCTGTCGCAAGCCCCGTTGATGCGCCTGGTGGTCAATGCGGACAGTGCCACGTTGCTGTTTCACCACCTGGTGATGGACCACATCGCCCTGGAGATTCTGCAACAGGAGATGCAGGCGTTCCTCATGGGCACTCAACACACCTTGGGCGTGGCTGTGCCGTATCGCAACTATGTGGCCCAGACCCGCGTGGGTGCAGAGGATCACGAAGCGTTCTTCCGCGAAATGCTCGGTGATATTGATGAGCCGACCCAGGTCGAACGCCTGGGCGAAAATGAGCAGATTCAACGCCCACTGGATGCGGACTTGAGCCAACGCCTGCGCACCCAAGCGCGGCAATCCGGCGTCAGCGCCGCCAGCCTGATGCACCTGGCCTGGGCCCAGGTGCTGGGCAAGGTCTCGGGCCGCGACAACGTGGTGTTCGGCAGCGTGATGCTCGGCCGCCTGCAAGGCGGTGAAGGCGCCGAGCGGGCCATGGGTGTGTTTATCAATACCTTGCCGCTGCGGGTCGACCTGGGTGAGCACTCGGTGCGCGACGCACTGCGGGCCACCCACGCACGTCTCAGTCAATTGCTCAGCCATGAGCAGGCGCCACTGGCGTTGGCCCAGCGTTGCAGCGGCGTGCCGGCGGCGACGCCGCTGTTCGACACGTTGTTCAATTATCGTCACAGTGCGCCGCAGGCTGCCAGCGAGGCGTGGCAAGGCATTCGGATGCTCAAGGCTGAAGAACACAGCAACTTTGGCCTGTCAGTGAGCGTGGATGACCTGGGCGACGGTTTCTTCCTGAAAGTCGTGGGGCAGGGCGCGCGCCGGTTGTGCAGCTACTTGCAAGTTGCCGTGGAACAGGTGGTGCAGGCGTTGGAGCAGGGCAGCGCGATGGGCATCAGCCACTTGCCGATCCTGCCTGCTGCCGAATGCCAGCAACTACTGGAGTTTAACGCCACCACGCGACCATTCCCGCGTGAACACACGGTGCAACGCCTGCTCGAAGCCCAGGCCCAGGCGCGTCCTGGCGCATTGGCGGCGCTGCATGGTGGGCAGTCACTGAGTTATGGCGAGCTGAATTCCCGCGCCAATCGCTTGGCCCATCACCTGCTGGGCCTTGGGCTGCGTCCCGGTGACAACGTGGCGATCCTGTTGCCGCGCTGCCTGGACCTGCTGATCAGCCAACTGGCCGTGCTCAAATGCGCCGCCGCCTATGTGCCGCTGGACATCAACGCACCCGCCGAACGCCAGGGCTTCATGGTCCAGGACAGCGGCGCGGCCTGGTTGTTGACCCGCAGCGATATTGCCGTCGACTACGGTGTACAACGGTTGGACCTGGACACCTTGGTCCTCGACCCACAACCCAGCCACAACCCCGACCTGTCGCAGTCCTCGGACAGCGTGGCGTACATCATGTACACCTCCGGTTCCACCGGCACGCCCAAAGGTGTGTTGGTGCCCCATCGCGGCATCACGCGGTTGGTGATCAACAATGGCTACGCCGACTTTAATGCCAGCGACCGCGTGGCCTTCGCCTCCAACCCGGCATTCGACGCCAGCACCATGGACGTATGGGGCCCGCTGCTCAACGGCGGCCAGGTGCAGGTGATCGACCACGCCACCTTGCTGGATCCTGCAGCCTTAGGCGTAGCCTTGGCGGATGTAACGGTGCTGTTCGTCACCACGGCATTGTTCAACCAGTATGTGCAGCTGATTCCCCAGGCCCTGGCGGGCTTGCGCATCCTGCTGTGCGGCGGCGAGCGTGCCGACCCGGCCGCCTTTCGCAGCCTGTTGGCCCAGGCGCCTGCGTTGCGCCTGGTGCATTGCTATGGGCCGACCGAAACCACCACCTACGCCACCACCTATGAGGTGCGCGTGCTGGCTGAGGACGCCGACAGCGTGGCGATTGGTAGGCCGATTTCCAACACGCAGATTCATGTGCTGGATGCGCACTTGCAGCCGGTGCCCATGGGCGTGACCGGTGAAATCTGCATCGGCGGGGATGGCGTGGCGCTGGGGTATCTGAATCGACCTGATCTGACCGCTGAAAAGTTTGTGCAGGATCCGGTGAATTTGCACGCCTTGATGTACCGCACCGGCGACCTTGGCCGTTGGACGGCGGACGGCCTGCTGGACTGCATCGGGCGCAATGACGATCAGGTGAAGATCCGAGGTTTCCGCATCGAGCTGGGCGAGATCGAAGCGCGCCTGGCGACCTTTGTCGGTATCCAGGACGTGGTGGTGCTGGCTCGCGAAGATGCGCCGGGCGATAAGCGCCTAGCCGCGTATTTCACCTGGGCTGATCAGCCTGTCGACCTCGACAGCGTGCGCGCCTATCTGCAAGGCCAATTGCCGGAATACATGGTGCCGTCGGCCTTGGTGCCGCTGGACCACCTGCCGTTGACCGCCAACGGCAAGGTCGACCGCAAGGCCTTGCCGGTGCCGGCCCTGGAAACGTTCAATCGCCGTGAGTTCGAGGCTCCGGCCGATGGGCTGGAACACACCCTGGCCCAGCTATGGGCCGAGGTGTTGAAGCTGGAACAGGTCGGTCGTCATGACAGCTTCTTCGAGTTGGGCGGGCATTCATTGCTGGCGATCCGGCTGGTCAACCTGATGGAAGAAGCGGGGTTGCAGGTGTCCCTGGCTGAGCTGTTCCAGCATGCCAGTGTGGCGTCCGTTGCCGCGATGCTGCGTCAGCGTACGGATGAGCCGGTGCGTGACACGTCGGTGATCACGGTGCGCAGGGGTGGCTCGCAAGCGCCGCTGTTCCTGGTCCATGAGTTCAGCGGCATGGACGTGTACTTCCCGGCGCTGGGTCAGCATTTGCCGGGTGACTATCCGATCTACGGCTTGCCAGGCGTGGCGCTCGGCGAACCGCATCTGAACACGATGGAGGGTCTGGCTGCGCGGCTGGTCGGGTTGATCCGAGGCGTTCAACCCCATGGGCCTTACCGGGTTGCCGGCTGGTCGTTTGGCGGGGTGCTGGCCTATGAAGTGGCGATGCAACTGCTGGGGCTGGATGAACCGGTGGCGTTTCTCGGTTTGATCGACAGCTACCTACCGCGCATGACTGACCAGGGCAAGGCGCGCTGGAGCGGGCCGGACGCGCTCAAGCGGCATTTGCTGTTGCAGTGCACGGCGTACTGGAAAACACAGGGAGGTGTGGATGAGTTGGCGAGCCTTGGGCAGTTGGAGGCGCAGGTTGGACAGTTGGACTTTGCAGGCTTGCTGCAACGTTGTCGCGATGAAGGTGTGCTGCACGCGCAAATGGCAGCGGCGACGGACGCGGACCTCTTGAACTACATCGAGCGGGAAGTCGGTCACGGGCATGCGTTGGCGCATTACAGCCTGTTTCCGTTGCCGATCGCGGTGCATCTGTTCAGTGCGAGTGAGCGGCCGACCGAGTTGTCGCGGCGCAGTGAAACCTTGGGGTGGAATGAGGTGTTGGCGCCGGGGCAATTGCGCCAGGTGGCGGTGCCGGGGGATCACCAGAGCATGATGCAGGCGCCGCACATCCAGGCATTGGGCCAGGCGATGGCTGAGGCCTTGGTGACATGCACGCCGCAGGTTCAGGCCCCGCATCATCCCTTGCTGCGGATTCAGAGTGGCCGGGCAGGGTATGCGCCGGTGTTCTGTGTGCCGGGGGCGGGGGACAGCGTTACCGGGTTTATCGGTTTGAGTGAGGCGTTGGGACGCGACTGGCCGTTGTTTGGTTTGCAGCCGCGCGGGTTGGACGGTGAGGCGGTGCCCCATAGCCAGGTGGAAGCGGCGGCGGCTTGTTACTTGAAGGCGTTGGAGCAGGAGTGTCCGCAGGGGGCGGTGCATTTGGTGGGGCATTCGTTTGGGGGCTGGGTTGCGCTGGAGATGGCGTTGCGGTTGCAGGCGGCGGGGCGGGAGGTGGCTTCGTTGACGGTGATTGACAGTGAGTCTCCGGAGCGCGCCGTTAGGCCTTATACGACGACGGCGGCGTTGGTGCGGTTGATTGAGTCGATGCAGTTGTCTGCGGGGAAATCGCTGGGGATAGATCTGGAGAATTTTTCCGGGAGTGATGAGGTGGCGCAGCGGCGGCAGTTGCATGCAGGGATGGTCGGCGTTGGTCTGTTGCCGGGGCGGTCGGCTGTGGATGCGATGGATGGGCCGGCGCGGACTTATGCGGCGGCGTTGCGCACGCGGTATCGGCCTGGGTTGCGCTTTAACGGGGTGGTGAGGTTGGTGTTGGCTGAGGATCCGGCGTTGGATGCGGCGGGGAATCAGCGGGAGCAAGGGTTGATGGTTGAGGGGTGGCGGCGGCAGGGGAGTGGGTTGCAGGTTTGGTATGGCGGGGGGAATCACTTTACGTTGCTCAAGGCGCCCAACGTTTTGGGGTTGGCGCGGTGGTGGTTGGATGGGGTTGTTGTTGGGGAGGTGGTGTCTTGAGCGGGTTGTTTGGGTACATATCCGTTTCTTCGGTAACGGCTACTTATGGTTCCGCTCTTACAGCGGGTCACTTTTGGAAGGACCCAAAAGTAACCAAAAGGTCCTCGCCCCACCACTCGGCACCTCGCCTAGGCTCGGTGTGCCCTCACTCCGGCTTGAATCCGTGGGCCG